>JBDTLP010000042.1:0-40487 GCA_039934735.1 Ferruginibacter sp.
CTACTTCTACAAAAGCAGCATTTAATCCGGGGATCAGTTTTTTTACTTTTCCAAGATAAAGGTCACCCACAGCAAAGCTGGCATCAGCTTTTTCACTATGCAGTTCCACCAATTTCTTATCCTCCAGCAAAGCGATTTCAACGCCCTGCGGTACCGCATTTATAATTAACTCCTTGGTCAAGCGAATTTTTTTTGTTAGACCTTAATGCATTACGGAAGGAAAACATAAATGGCATGAATAATTGCAGCCGAAAGCTATAATTATTCATGCATATAAATGAGTGATCCCGATGAAGAATCGGGATACCGGGAAAGAAAAAGCGAATTACTTCTTCTTATGACGGTTCTTTCTTAAACGTTTTTTACGCTTATGTGTAGCGATTTTATGACGTTTTCTCTTTTTACCACAAGGCATACCGAGTCTTTTTTTGTTTAATAAATAATTTTAAAATATGTTGTTTTTCTAACTTTTATTATTTCAGCAATTTGATCCGCTCATCTACTTCTTTCAAATAAGCCGGGTTATTTACAAGCCGCTTACTGATCGTGTACCATTTTATTGCTTCTTTGTTATCACCCTTGGCAGCATAAGCATCAGCAAGAAATAAGATCGCTTCTAAATTTTCAGGTTGTTGAGCAATTACTTTTTGTAATCTTTCAATCGCCTTGTCATATTGGCCCGAAACATAACCACCAACACCAAGCACCATTTGTGCTTTCATGTTATTGGAATCCTTTCTTACCACTGCTAAAAGCTCCTTGATACCTTTCATGGTCTCTTGCGGATCTCCATTTGTAGCAGCGCCAAAAACATAACAACTTCCAAGGCCAATTCTTAAATCATCATTTGTGGGATTCAGCTCTATAGCCTTTTCAAACAGTGATATCGCCTCGGTTTTTTTCCAGTTCATTTTAGCCTCATCATGTTCTCCCCTGAGGTTGTCTAAAAATAATTGGGCTGCGAAGGTGAGGTTTTTTTCTGAATTATCCAACTCAGCAGCCTTACTTATGTAAAAAGCATACGGCTCAAACAGCTGAACGCTGTCTTTCCAGAAATTTGCGAGGCCATTATAGGAGGTTATTTGTTGGGAATGAATATCTCCTCTTTTTACACTATTTTCAAGAGAAGAAACGTATAGAACCTGCGATGGGGTGAGCTTTTGCCTTGCATCACTGATAAATGCATCAACATTAAAACTGCTTATTTCTTTATTTATGGGCTTAGTTGGGGCCGGTTTTTTAGGTTCAGTTGTGCGTCCAAAAATAAACAGGACGGCTACCAATAATATTCCTGCTCCAGCTAAAAAAAATTGCTTTTTCACTTCGAAAATAAATTGAATCCCGCTTATATTAAACGGGAGCGCAAAGATACATTAGTCTTCGCCTTCTTCCTTCACAATCGGAGCTTCTTTGATGTGGGGAGACGTTTTTATTTCCTGTACAAACTCTTTTGCCGGCTTAAAGGCGGGTATAAAGTGTTCGGGTATGGCTACAGCTACATTTTTCTTGATGTTTCGGCCAATTTTTGCTGCCCGTTTTTTAATGATAAAGCTTCCAAACCCCCTGATATACAGGTTCTCTCCTCCAGCCAGGGAAGCTTTTATTTCTCTAAACATTGTTTCTAATGTAACGAGTACATCCACTTTCGGAATGCCCGTTTTGTCAGATATTTTGTTGATGAGGTCTGCCTTTCTCATATAAGAAATATTTTAAACAGTAAGTTAGAAAAAAAATATCGAAAAAGCAAAAATAAGAAGGTGATTATCAATAGGTTTGCGGATATATTTTTTAGTAACTAATGCGTAATAGTAAAAAAGAATCATTTTTCACCAGAAGCTTGTTAAAGTGGGATAAAGAACTGAATCTACGCCTGATGCCCTGGAAGGGAGAAAAAGATCCATATAAAATATGGTTGAGCGAAATAATATTACAGCAAACCCGGGTAGAACAAGGTTGGGCCTACTATGATAGGTTTATAAAAAAATATCCTACAATAAAAAAACTGGCTGCGGCACCTGAACAAGATGTTTTTAAATTATGGGAAGGATTGGGTTATTACACCCGTTGCAAAAATTTAATTGTAACAGCAAAGTATATTTCAAAAGAATTAAAAGGAAAATTCCCGGATGATTATGAATCCATTTTAAAACTCAAAGGCGTTGGTCCTTATACCGCTGCAGCTATTTCTTCGTTTGCTTTTAACCTGCCTTATGCTGTTGTTGATGGAAATGTAATGAGGGTATTATCAAGATTTTTTGGAATTAAAAAAACAATTGACAACAACGAAGGCAAAAAATTTTTCTTTGATCTTGCAAATACATTAATTGAAAAAGAAACACCGGGTTTATATAACCAGGCGATCATGGATTTTGGGGCAACAATCTGCAAACCACAATCACCATTGTGCTCTCAATGTATTTTGTCAGATAAATGCGAAGCCTTATCACAGGAAAAAGTGAATGAATATCCTGTTAAATCAAAAAAGTTAATCAAAAGACACCGCTGGCTTTATTATATCATTGCAGAAAACAAAGGAAAATTTTTTGTTAGAAAACGTATTGAAAAAGATATCTGGCAAAACCTCTATGAATTTATTTTGATTGAAAGTGATAAACAACTTTCTGCAGAAGAAATATACGCATCATCTGCATTTAAAAAGATTGCAGGTAAAAACACTGAACTAATTCATGTTTCTAAAATATATAAACAGCAATTAACCCATCAGACAATACATGGGTTTTTTATTCATATAAAATTAAAAAAAGCATCTTTACCCGAAGGATATCAAAGCGAAAAAAAACAGGCTTTATTATTGTTGCCGTTTCCCCGGTTTATATCAGGCTATTTTGATGAAAGACCCCTTTTTTAGATGCAAAAGTTTAAATTTATTCCACAGGGTTGAAAGATAAAAATTGTATCTTTAAATTTGTTGTAAAGCAATAACGGCACAGATCAAAAGCACAATGAAATAATATGAGAGGCGTAAACAGAGTAATGCTTATTGGCAACCTGGGAAAAGATCCGGACATGCAATTCCTGGAGGGAAATATTGGAGTAGCAAAATTTTCGCTAGCTACAACAGAGACGTATAAAGACAGGAGTGGGAAATTAATTTCACAAACTGAGTGGCACACAGTTGTTTTATGGCGCGGCCTTGCCGAACTTGCGCAAAAATATTTACATCGTGGAAGCCTTGTATATATTGAAGGGCGCTTAAAAACACGCAGCTGGGAAGATAAAGAAGGAAACAAAAAATTTGCAACAGAAATAGTGGGAGATAACCTGATCATGCTTGATAAAAGAAGCGATGGTACACATGCAGATCATGGAATACATACAGGCGATACTCCCGGAATATCGGAGGATTTGCCAACGGATGAAAATGGTGAAGAAAGATTGCCATTTTAAAATTTAAGGGAATCTTTAAAAACTATCCTTTCCTCTTTCTTTGAAGAGGAATTAAAGTTAAGGGAAAAAATAGGTTTTTAGAAATGACTATTAAATTTACGGAGCCATTTTCCTGAAAATAATTTTTTATTTAAATACTTCGCCTTGGACACTCACTCGGTTCTTCTGACCGTAAAAAATATCCCACTTATTTTATTGGCAATTACTCCTGCCGCTAATATTATTCTCATTTTTATTATTGCCATCCTGCTTGTGCTTTCATTTTTTGTAGCAGGTAGTGAAGTGGCTTATTTCTCTTTAACATCAAAGGATATTAATATTTTAAAGACGAGGCGTCAACCTTCATTTAGAAGAATTGTAAATCTACTGGAGCAACCCAAAATATTACTGGCATCGATGCTCATCACCAATAGTTTTGTAAACATTGGCATCATACTTATTTCTAATTTATTGATCAATGATTGGGTTGCAGCATATCATTTACCATTTTATGTAAGCTTTCTCATCAAGGTTGTTTCTGTAACCATATTACTGGTTCTATTTGCAGAAGTATTACCAAAAGTATGGGCCACACATCATAAGATATGGTTTGCGGCCACTGCATCACTGATCATAGAAATATTCAACAGTGTTTTTTACAGGTTAAGTAAAAGGCTTGTAAGGTTCAGCGATAATATTGAAAGGAAAGTTTCTCCTGATAATTCTTCTTCTATCGATCATAGCAGCCTTGATTATGCAATCGATCTTTTACCCGAAGATGAAGCATCGATGGAAGAAAAACAAATATTAAAAGGTATCCGCAAATTTGGTGATACAACTGTTAAGCAAGTGATGCGCACAAGGCTCGACGTTAGTGGCATTTCTACAACAAGTTCTTTTACTGCTGTTACAAAACAAATTGAAGAATTTCATTATTCAAGAATACCTGTTTTTAAAAATAATCTTGATGAAATTGCAGGTATGTTGCACACAAAAGATTTGCTTCCTCATTTAAATGAACCTGCAGATTTTGACTGGCATACTTTGATGCGCATTCCTTATTTTGTGCATGAACAAAAATTGATTGAAGATCTTTTACAGGAATTCAGGGCGAAACGAATACACTTTGCTATTGTTGTAGATGAATTTGGTGGCACTTCTGGTATTGTAACACTGGAAGATATTATGGAAGAGATTATTGGTGATATCAAAGATGAATTTGATGATGAAGAAAGCGGGAATAAAAAGATCGATGAGTTCAATTATATATTTGAAGGAAAGACGATGATCAATGATGTTTGTAAAGCAATGAATCTTCCGATAGACACTTTTGATGGTGTAAGGGGCGAAAGTGATTCACTTGCAGGGCTTGTACTTGAAATTGCAGGCGAATTTCCACAGGTAAATGAAATGCTTGTAAGTGGCGACTTTACTTTCATTCCTCTTGAAATAAATAAGAACAGGATAGACAAAGTAAAAGTTAATGTTCAACCTGGAAAAACGGAGAAAGAGTAATATGAATAATAATAAACTAAAGTCATCTCAAAAAAATTTCCTTATCCCCTCCTTTGCAGAGGAATTAAAGTTGAAGTATAATTTTTTTGAGATGTCTTTAATCGCAATAATAATTTGCAGTAGTATTTTTTTTGCAGCTTGTAATTCAACCTATACTTCCAAGAAGAAAGGTTATTTTAATATAGAGTTACCAGAACATAAATATGTTTCTTTCGATAAACCGGATTTTCCTTTCAGTTTTGATTATCCTGGTTATGCATCCATCATCAAAGACAGTACTTATTTCGATAGCAGCCCCGAAAATCCGTATTGGATAAATGTTGATTTTCCCCGAATGAATGCACGCATTTTCTTAAGCTATAAAATTATTGGTGGCCTTGCAACTTATAAAATCAAGCAAGGCGATGGCAGCTATAAAGATTCTACTGCTATCAATAAATTTGATAAAATGGTAAACGATGCATTCAATCTTACCAATAAAAATGAAGCCGTTGCCAGTTCAATTAAAGACAGTGTATTTCATACAGAGAATGGTATTACAGGAGTATATTTCAGGGTAGGTGGAAATGCGGCAACAGCCAGGCAATTTTATGTAAGCGATACCACTAAGAATTTTTTACGTGGTGCATTGTATTTTGATGCTACACCAAATGCAGATTCTCTAAAACCTGTTCTTGATTTTTTACAGGTTGATATGGATCATTTAATAAAAAGTTTTCGCTGGAAGAATAATAAATAAGAAATCTCCTTTCACTTTCACTTTCCATTGACTTAAGTCAACGGTTTATTTGTATTTTTGCAGCCATGATAGCAATAGATAATGTATTGGTGAGCGATCAGATCGTGAAAGCGCAATTCGTTTGCGACCTCAATAGTTGCAAAGGTGCATGTTGTGTGGATGGAGATGCCGGCGCTCCCTTAAATAAAAATGAACTTAAAAATATTGATGAAGTCTTTGATAAAGTGTTGCCTTACCTGAATGAAGAAAGCAAAATGGAATTGAATAAACAAGGAAGGTATGTGTATGATAAAGAATTCGGATGGGTAACGCCAACCATTAAGAGCAAAGTTTGTGTGTATGGCATTGTAGATAAAAGCGGTATTGTAAAATGTGGAATTGAACAGGCTTATCTCGATGGAAAAGTGAAATGGAAAAAACCAATCAGCTGTCACCTGTTTCCTGTAATCGTTACAAAAAGCAAAGATGGTGTTACCGAATTTGCAAACTATGAACCAAGGGAAGATAATTGCAAAGCAGCCTGTGTCCTTGGGAAAAAACTAAAAGTTCCTGTTTACCAGTTTTTAAAAGAACCACTGATAAGAAAATTTGGCCAGAAATTTTATGATGCACTTGACGCAACAGCCACACATCTAAAAAAATAACAGCCACGCTATTTCAAAAAAAATATCCCATGAAGAAAATAATTACTTCCTTATTCCTCATTTCCTATTCCTTATTTCTTATTTCTTCCTGTTCGGTAAATAAAGCAAAGATCAACAATGATCTTAAAAAATATTTCGACGACAAAAAAGTGGAAGGTTGTTTTACCATGCTTAATAATACTGATGGTGAAATAACGGTTTATAATATGGCGCTTGATACAACCAGGGTATTGCCTGCATCAACATTTAAAATTGTAAACTCTTTGATCGGGCTTCAAACGGGTGCTATTACAACCGAGGACATGGTGATTAAATGGGATAGTGTTGTAAGGCCTAATAAAGATTGGAACAAGGACATGAATATGAAAGAAGCTTTTAAGGTAAGCTGTGTTCCTTATTACCAGGAAGTGGCAAGACGTATTGGAAAAGATACTATGCAAAAATGGATCGATAGTATTTCGTATGGCAATAAAAATAGCAGTGGGCCAATTGATTCTTTCTGGCTCAATAATAAATTAAAGATTTCTCCGGATGAACAACTTGGCTTACTCAAAAGATTGTATTTTGATCAACTGCCATTTCGTAAATCTGTGCAACAGGCAGTACGTGATGTAATGGTACAGGAAGATAATACCGCTTATAAATTAAGTTATAAAACAGGATGGGGATTTGATGAAGCAAATAATTCCATCGGTTGGCTGGTAGGTTGGGTAGAAGAGAACAGGCACGTTTATTTTTTTGTAACACTTGTGAAATCAGCAGATAAAAATATTGATATGAAATCAGTGAGACTGGATATTACTAAAGGTATTCTTAAGGAGCTTGGTTTCTTAGAAGGGAAAAAATAAGGCTAATTTTTATAAGCTCTTTTAAATAAAAAACAGCCCGATAGTACGGACTAACTCCCATCTCCATCTGAGAGAGGTTGGGGGTGAGATTTTATTTATTTTAACAAAGCTCCCTGGATAATTCATTAATTTCACTGTTGCCTATGCCTCAGTTCCAATACATACAATTCTTACTATTACTGGCTATAATTCCTTTGCTGTTTGCAATTTTCGTTTTTGCAATTGCAAGAAAAAAGGCAATCAGAAAAAAAATCGGTGATCCTGTGTTAGTAAAACAAATAACTGCGGAGTATAATTCAAAAGCATTTCTCAAGAAATTTTTACTGGTTGTATTGTCATTTGGATTGTTGGTAGTTGTGCTTGCAAATCTTCGCACTGCAGCCAGCGAACAAAAGATCAATCGTGATGGTATTGATGTAATGATCGCACTTGATGTAAGTAAAAGCATGCTTGCACAAGACGTCAAACCAACAAGGCTCGAGAGGGCCAAACAAGTATTGAGCAGGTTGGTTGATAAATTAGACAATGACAGGATCGGTATTGTGGTATTTGCAGGAAAGTCGTATTTGCAAATGCCTTTAACGGGTGATCATGCTGCTGCAAAAATGTACCTGTCTGCAGCAACAACTGAATCCGTACCTACGCAAGGAACTGTAATTGCTGATGCGCTAAGAACATGTAATGCATCTTTTAATGTAAAAGAAAAAAAATACAAAGCGATTGTGCTTATCAGTGATGGAGAGGATCATGACGAGACTGCTTTAAAAACGGCAGGAGGAATGGCAGCATCGGGTGTTGTTATTTATACAATAGGCATCGGTTCACCACAGGGAGCACCACTTATAGATGAATCCACCAATGAAATAAAATTAGACAATGAAGGCAATACTGTTATATCAAAACTAAATGAGCTGGAATTAAAAATGATTGCACAAAAAGGAAATGGACAATACCTTTTGTTTAATAATACAGATGCGGTTGTTTCAAACATATCTTCACAATTAAGCAGCATGGATCAACGAACTGTAACAGATGATTCATTGGTAAATTATAAAAGTTATTTTCAATATTTTCTTGCAGTAGCATTTTTATTCCTGTTGATTGAATTATTTATTTCTGAAAGAAAAAAAAGCAAGAAGTCTTATTCTAAACTAAAACCTGCAGTAACTGTATTGCTAATTCTTATCAGCAGCATTGGTTTTGCCCAACAAAATGAAAAAACAATTATTAAAAATGGAAATGATGCGTACAAGAAAAAAGATTATATAAAAGCTGGTGATCAATATGCAAATGCACTTGCAAAAAACCCTTTGAATCCAATAGCACAGTTCAACCTTGGTAACGCTATGTATAAGGCAGATAAGAAAGATGAAGCTATTAATGCATATGATAAGGCCGTTAAACAATTAAATGTACCCACTGAAAAAGGAAATGCTTATTACAACAAAGGGGTAGTATTACAAAACGAAAAAAAGTTAACTGAGTGCATCGATGCTTATAAGAAAGCATTGAAGCTTGCGCCCGACAATGAAGATGCGAGGCAAAATTTACAGAAAGCATTACAACAGCAAAAACAGGAGCAACAAAAGCAACAACAAAAGAAACTGCAGCAAAAGCAACAACAAAAACAGGAACCCAAGCCTCAGCCCTCCAAGCTAACAAAGGAAGATGCAGAAAATAAATTAAAAGCACTTAGTCAGCAGGAAAAAAATCTGCAGGATAAATTACATAAGGTAAATGCGGTATCTGTAGTTAAACCGGAAAAAGATTGGTAAGATAATCCGTCTGATACATTGTTATCCATTCTGCCTTGCATTATCTTTGTACAAACATGTTTATTCAATTTCGTAATAAATGATTGAATAGATCCATCTTCAATTTTTATGCAATTATATTGTGAATCCTTAACGGAATATAAAAGGCTTGTGACACGGGAAGTGAAAGTGGGTGATCTTTTATTAGGTGCTGATCATCCTATCAGAGTTCAAACCATGACCACTACCGATACGATGGATACCATGGCAACTGTAGAACAAAGTATCCGTTGTATTGAAGCCGGTGCTGAGTTAATACGCATTACCGCTCCATCTAAAAATGAAGCTGAAAATCTTCAGAATATAAAAGACGAATTGCGTAAAAGAGGCTACACGACACCGATAGTAGCTGATATACACTTTACACCAAATGCTGCCGAGATTGCTGCAAAGATCGTTGAAAAAGTAAGGGTAAATCCCGGTAACTACGTTGATAAGAAAAAGTTTGAACAACTCGAATATACAGATGAAGAATATGCAGAAGAGATTGAAAGAATAAGAGAACGTTTTACGCCATTGATCCTGATTTGTAAAGCGTATGGAACTGCGATGCGTATTGGCACGAATCATGGTAGCCTGAGCGATCGCATTATGAGCCGTTATGGTGATACAGCAAATGGTATGGTGGAAAGTGCCATGGAATTTTTGCGTATTGCAAGAAGCGAGGATTATCACAACATCATGCTTAGTATGAAGAGTAGTAATCCGCAAGTAATGGTGCAGGCATATCGGTTGCTCATTAATCACATGATGAATGAATTTGGTGAATGTTATCCATTACACTTAGGCGTAACCGAAGCTGGTGATGGAGAAGATGGAAGAATAAAATCTGCAGTAGGAATTGGAACTTTACTTGAGGATGGAATTGGAGATACGATTAGGGTTTCATTAACAGAAGATCCAGAGTTGGAAATTCCAGTATGTAAAGATTTGGTTAAACGGTATGACGACCACCGGCTACCGACTAACGACCACCGAATGGCATCGTTAGATAAGTTGCCTTATTCTCCTTTCGAATATAAAAGAAGAGAGACATTTGAAGTAAGTAATATCGGAGGCAAACATGTTCCTGTAGTAATTGCTGATTTTAGTAAGATAGAAAAAATTACACCTGCAGATCTGCTAAACATTGGATACAGTTATGACGCTTCTACTGATAAATGGAATATTGGAGATGCAGCTGCTGATTATATTTTTGGTAATGAAGCATTGAATTTTGATCTGCCGGGAACTTTGAGAGTGATTTTATATCACAAGCCATGGATGGCTGCAAGTGATAAAGAAAAGTATGTTCCCATTTTAGATGGGGTTCAATATTTGGATGATGCAATTATAAAATCAGCATCGTTGAATTTTGTAATGATCGATTGTTATTCTGAAGGATATCCTGATCAACATGCTGAGCAATTGTTTTTGAAATTGAAAGCAGATAATACAGCAGTGATCTGTTTAAGCTCTACGAACAGGAACAGCATGCAAAGTATCCGAAGGATGTTTGTTGAATTGATAAAGCATGTTGTAAAAAATCCAGTGATCATTATTTGTGATAGTAGTCACGCAACGATGGATGAAAGCCTTATTCATTATGCTGTTGAAGCCGGAGCACTGTTGATAGATGGATTTACTGATGGCGTTTGCTTTGGCCATCATTTTGAAAATTATGCAATAGCGACTCAAGCAAAATTATTGAACAGTATAGCCTTTGGTATTTTACAGGCAACGCGAACAAGAATTTCTAAAACAGAATATATAAGTTGCCCAAGTTGCGGCCGAACATTATTTGACCTCCAGGAAACCACTGCAAAGATCCGTGCAGTAACCAATCATTTAAAAGGAGTGAAGATTGCTATCATGGGATGTATAGTGAATGGCCCAGGCGAAATGGCCGATGCTGATTTTGGATATGTAGGAAGTGGCATTGGAAAAATAACTTTATATCGCGGCAAAGAAATTGTAAAAAGAAATGTGAACAGCGATGTTGCAGTGGATGAGCTGATCAATTTATTGAAAGAAAGTGATGCATGGGTTGATACTCCATCTTCCTGATAAAAAACATTTATGGAAACAGATTTTTTGGTAATTGGTTCCGGTATAGCAGGTCTTACTTATGCTTTAAAAGTTGCTGAGTCTTGCTCAGGTAAAAAAATTACGATCCTTACCAAAACACAAAGCGATGAAACCAATACCAAGTATGCACAGGGTGGTATTGCAGGCGTAATGGATTTTAGCCACGATAGTTTTTCAAAACATATAGAAGACACTTTGATCTCCGGCGATGGTTTGTGCAATAAACATATCGTAGAAATTGTAGTAAAAGAAGGTGTGCAACGTATTGAAGAAATTATTAACTGGGGAGCCCGATTTGATAAAGAACCTAAAGGTGATTTTAAACTTGGTAAGGAAGGAGGACATAGTGAGAATCGAATTTTGCATCACAAAGATGTAACAGGTAAGGAAATGGAAAGAGCATTACTGGAAGCAATAAAAAAATGCAGCAATATAGAACTCATCAATCATTGTTTTGTACTTGACATTATTACACAGCATCATCTAGGATACCTTGTAACAAAATCTACTCCCGATATCGAATGTTATGGTGTGTACGTTTTAAATTTCAATACAAAAAAAATAGAAAAAATTGTTGCAAAGATCACGTTACTTGCCGCAGGTGGAAATGGTCAGGTATATAGAAGTACTACGAATCCTTCAATTGCAACAGGCGATGGAGTTGCAATGGTATATAGGGCAAAAGGAAGAATAGAAAATATGGAGTTCATACAGTTTCATCCGACAGCTTTGTATGAACCTGGAGTGCGTGGACAATCTTTCTTAATAACGGAAGCGGTGAGGGGCGATGGTGGTATTTTGCGCAACGCTACCGGGGAAGCATTTATGGAACGCTATGATGCACGCAAAGATCTTGCGCCAAGAGATATTGTTGCACGGGCCATTGATAGTGAAATGAAGATCAACGGTACCGAATTTGTTTATCTTGACTGCAGGCATATGGATTTTGAAAAATTTCTGGAGCACTTCCCTAATATACATGCAAAATGCCTGAGCATTGGTATTGATGTGAGAAAAGATATGATACCTGTTTCTCCCGCTGCACATTATAGTTGTGGCGGTGTAAAAACAGATGAATGGGGTCATACTTCCATTAAAAACTTATATGCATCAGGTGAATGCGCCAGTACAGGTTTGCATGGAGCCAATCGGCTTGCAAGTAATTCATTGCTGGAAGCGATGGTGTTTTCTCATCGCAGTTATATAGCTGCCATGAAGCAAATTGAAAATATTTCCTTCGATCACAATATCCCGGATTGGAATGCGGCAGGAACTACAGCACCAAGTGAAATGATCTTAATTACACAAAGCCTGAAGGAATTGAAATTACTCATGAGTGATTATGTTGGGATTGTAAGAAATAACAAACGTTTGCAAAGGGCCAATCGCAGGCTGGATCTTTTGCATGAAGAAACAGAAGCATTGTATCAACGCATCGAGGTATCGCCACAACTTTGCGAATTGCGCAATATGATAACGGTGGCCTACCTGATTGTAAAAAGTGCTGAGCTGCGTAAAGAAAGTCGGGGCTTACATTTTAATACTGATTATCCATTGCGAAGTGAGATACTTCAAAATACAATTTTGTAAGAATTATCGTAAAGACGCTAAAACAGAAATGGTTTATAAATTTCTTGTGCCTCTGTGTCTTTGCGGTATAATATTGAAACAAAAATCTAACATTTCCTAAAATGAATTTATCAGCCTTACTCCATAACTTTGCGCAACAATTCCAGGCATGTATTATATTATCTACGGATTATTTTATCTGATTTCTCTCTTACCATTTTTTATCCTTTATCACATAAGTGATTTTGCTTTTTTTCTTATTTACTATGTTATTGGTTATCGAAGAAAAATTGTAATGGATAATCTCACAATCGCATTTCCTGAAAAATCAAACGAAGAAAAAATACAGATTGCAAAAAATTTCTATAAAAATCTTACTGATACTTTTATTGAAACTATAAAATTGTTTAGCATATCCAAAAAGGAATTTAATAAAAGAGCGATCATGAACCTGGATGAATGCAATGCACTTGCCGCAAAGGGTAAAAGTTTACAGTTTAGTTGTGGCCACCAGATGAACTGGGAATATGGCAACTGGGTGATGTCACAAAATATGAACATACCATGGGTAGGAGTGTACATGAAAATTAATAATAAGGCGCTCGACAGGTTGTTCTTTAACTTACGATCAAAAAAAGGAACGGTGCTTGTTGCCGCACAGGAATTTAAATCACGCATACACCAGGTGTTTAACCAATCATACTCCCTTGGCCTTGCAGCAGATCAAAATCCAGGTGCTCCCGGTAGCGCATACTGGCTTAATTTTTTTACAAAGGCTGTTCCTTTTGTGCCTGGCCCGGATAAGGGTGCCATCAAAACCAATGCAGCGGTTGTATTTGTAAAATTTGTAAAAACGAAAAGAGGATTTTATGAATTCATACCTACGATTATCACTGAAAACGGTTCATCTTTAAAAGAAGGGGAACTAACGCTTTTATACCGTGATTACCTTGAAGCTACTATTCGGGAACATCCTGATAATTATTTATGGAGCCATAACAGGTGGAAATGGAATTATAAGGAAGAGTATAAATCTAAATGGATAGATCGGATACCTGCACCTGTTGAATAATAACAAAGTGAAATGCCAGAAGCGAAATAAAATTACAAGGGGAGATAAAAAAGGTACGGATCAAAACTAAATCTCTTCCAATTTTTTTAAGCGATTTTTTTCATTTCAAACATATACTTTAAAGAGGCTTCCATTCGATTTCGTACGCCCATTTTCCTGTATATATTTTTTAAATGCTGCTTTACTGTTTCTGTTGAAATAAATATCTTCCCTGCAATTTCTTTATAGCCAAGTCCTTTTGATAATTCATTAATGACTTGCTTTTCTCTTTCAGTAAGTGTGTTGCTTTTCATTTGATCTGCATCATTTTTTAATTCTGCTACAAATGTTGGTTATATTCTTCGGTTAAAAAACCGTGAAAACACCCTTTTTTTGAAAAATGGTAGGATTAGTTTAATATACTCGCTTCCTTTACGATTTTGAAACCATCCTGTTCTTTTATTGCGCCCCAGCCACCAAGTATGTTACGAAGATTGTGTACACCCTGGCGTTTTAACATCGAAGAAGCGATCACACTGCGGTAACCACCCGCACAGTGTACATATAAATTTTGATTGTCTTCAAATTGTGCAAGCTGCATTACATCTGTCATTTCTCCTAAAGGAAGGTTTATAGCATCTTTTAGATGGCCTTCGCCAAATTCAGTTTCTTTGCGTACATCCACCACTGTGAGATTAGGATCGTGCGGAATATCCATCAACAATTCATCAGCTTCTACATTGATGATCATGTCGACTGGTTCGCCAGTTTTTTTCCATGCGTCGAATCCGCCTTTTAAATAACCTTCCATTTTTTCAAAACCAACTCTTGATAATCTTATAACTGTTTCTTCTTCTTTACCGGGAGGAGTAATTAAAATGATTGGTTTTTCAAAATCCAATAATGTAGCGGCCCATTCTGCAAACCGTCCTTCCAAACCAATAAAAATAGAACCCGGAATAAATCCTTCAGTAAATTCAGGAGCTGTTCTTGTATCGAGAAGAATTTTATCATTTTTTATTGCATCTTTAACTTCTGCAATTGATAAAGGTTTTGTTCCTTTTGTTTTTACATCATTCAGATCTTTGTAACCTTGTTGATTTATTTTTGCATTGATAGCAAAATAAGTTGGAGCTGCATGAAGTCCTTCTGTAACCGAACTAATAAATGCTTCTTTGCTCTGTGCCTGTAAAGCATAATTTGTTTTCTTTTCTTCACCAATGGTGCTATGGGTATTGGGGCCAAGATTCTTTCCACAACTGCTGCCTGGGCCATGTGCAGGATAAACAATTATATTATCATTCAGTGGTAATATTTTTGATTGAAGTGTTTCATACATGATGCCTGCAAGTTCTTCGGAACTCATTTCACCACTGCTAAGGTCCGGACGGCCAACATCACCAACAAATAAAGTATCGCCTGTAAATATAGCATGAGCTACGCCGTCTTCATTCTTCAATAAATAACAACTGCTTTCAATTGTATGACCAGGTGTATGCAACACTTCAAAACTTATTTTACCAAGTTTAAAAATTTCACCATCCCTGGCATTGTGAATCTTAAAATTTGTTTTTGCACCAGGGCCAAATATAATTGGTGCGCCTGTTTTTTTACTTAGATCAAGGTGGCCGCTTACAAAGTCGGCATGAAAATGAGTTTCAAAAATGTATTTAATATTGGCGTTCCTTTCTATAGCTAATTCCAGGTATGATTCAGTATCTCTTAATGGATCAATGATCGCAGCTTCTCCTTCACTTTCTATATAATAGGCAGCTTCACTCAAACAATTTGTATATAGTTGCTTAATAAACATCTCTTAAATTTTAAAAATTTCTGCACAAAGATAAAAATAAAAAAGCGGATGTTTTCACACCCGCTTCTTTCTAAAAAACATAGCATTAACCAACTAGTTCCTGAACAAATTGGTTTATCTCATCAATTCTCTTGTAATTAACTGTGTAGTAAATAAATTTTCCATCACGCTGTGTCGTTACAATTCCTGCACGTCTTAAAATAGCCAGGTGTTGAGAAGCTACCGACTGCTCAAGGCGCATACGCACGTAGATTTCAGTTACAGTAATTTTCTTTTCTGTCTCAATTAATGCAAGGATCTGCTGGCGTAGTTTATGGTTCAAAGACCTTAAAACCAAAGCCGCTTTTTTCAAATTGTGAAAATTAATTTTCAATGTTTCTACTGTGCCATTTGAGGCCTCAATGGCCTGCTCATTCGGCGGTGTTGTCGCAACTATCATAGGTAAATTTTAAAATGCTTAAACAATACTATTTAGAATGCAAATATACGATTCATATATTATGTTAGTTTGTATTGTATTGTTAAAATAATAGCTATGACATATTTATTTTTTATTGGAGAAATCCGGTGATAAATGGAAATCTTTGATGTATAGTGGTTCACTATCAACGAGATCGGTATATTTTCCGCTAAAAAATCGCTCAAAAGATAGATAACTCATAGAAAACATCGATCCTTCTATAGATAAAAAGAATGCATTTTTATTAGTTATAATGGGCTCGAATTTCGCCGCCCCGCTACCGAAAAAATATATTTTTTGGGTGTTCAATATTTCTTCAAAGGAACTTTCATTAAGTATCAATGCTTTAGGTGTAAATACCTCCTTCATTTGGCTATTATAGAGTGCAGTATATACTTCCATTCTCCTGGCATCTATAAGTGGGCAATATAAGGCAGGTTCATTTTGTGGAGCTGCTGCAATAACTGTTTTTGCCATAACCTCGAGGCTGCCTACAGTTATTAAAGGTTTATTGAGTGCATAACATAGCCCTTTTGCACTGGCCATACCTACTCTCAAACCTGTATAAGAACCTGGCCCGTTTGTAACTGCAATTGCAGATAGTGAATTTAATTTCAACGAACTTTTCTGAATAATATCATTAATAGCATTGTGTAAAAAAGCAGCATGGTCCTTTTGATGTGGATTTGAAATGCTTGCCAATAATTTCCCATCTTCAGCAATGCATACATTTGCTGTTTCTGTAGAAGTATCAATATTTAAAATAAGGCTCATTAATTTTTCGCTTTCTGTTCAAGCAATGGAGAAGGATTGTATCGTATATCATTTTTGCTAAGACTAACCAGGAGATCATAAATGTTTTTTATGCCAATCTCATGTGCCCATTCAAACGGACCGTATGGATAATTTGTACCAAGCTTCATCGCAATATCAATTTCATTTTCTGAGCTAATATATTCACCCTTTGCATAAAACGCTTCATTGATGATCATTGAAATAATTCTTGCAGAAATAAATCCTGGTTCATCCTGTGTAACAATGATCTTTTTTTGCAATGCATTTAAAACTGCATGATGCGATTCATTTAAATCACCTGCCACTTCCCAGCTATTTCTTTTTATAAAACCATTCCATCCATTGATCCTGATAATATTTTTACCAGCATTTATTTCACGCAATGTTTTAGAAACAGCGTTTATAAAAACCGGTTTTTCAATTTTACTATGATCATGTGAATCCGCATCTGTTGATAAATTAAAATATGCAATGGCATCATTAGGTTCAATAAGATCAGTTATACTATTTGCCCGATGCCATTGTATATCCTTACTGATAGCAATCAACTCATTCCATGAAGTTTCATTTCCAAGCACTAATATCTTCATCAAATTTTTTTGCAAAAATAGGTTGTTGATTAAAGATATCTTTGCGTTTAATAAAAAATATAATGAAATATGGCTAAAGAAATATTTATTACGACTGATGCGCCAGCTCCAATTGGTCCTTATAACCAGGCGGTAAAAGCTGGTAACTTATTATTTGTATCGGGCCAGATCGCACTGGTACCCGGCACCTCAGATCTTGTTACTTCAAATATCAAAGAAGAAACACACCAGGTGATGAGAAATATAAAAGCAATATTATATGCGGCATCTGCAGATTTTCATCATATAGTAAAGACAACCATTTTCCTGAGTGATATGAATCTTTTTGCAGAAGTGAACGAAATTTATGGATCGTATTTTGAGTCTGATTATCCAGCAAGAGAAACTGTAGCAGTAAAAGGGCTTCCAAAAAATGTAAATGTGGAAATAAGTGTAACAGCTTATTTATAGTATGATCATCATTACAGCCAAAGCACATGATTTTTTAATTGATACCCTGAAACAAAAAGGGTACGAGGTTTTGTATGCTCCTGAAATAACCTACGAACAATTATCAGAAAAAATTGATCATGCTACAGGCCTCGTCGTTACAACTAGAATAAAGATTGATGCAGCGATGATTGACAAAGCAAGAAATTTACAATGGATCGGCAGGCTTGGAAGTGGAATGGAATTAATTGATACTAATTATGCTGCTGAAAAAAATATTCTTTGCGTAAGTAGCCCGGAAGGCAATCGTAATGCAGTTGGCGAACACGCCCTTGGAATGTTGTTGAACCTGATGAATAATATTTCCAAAAGTTCAAACGAAGTAAAAGAAGGTAAATGGTTACGTGAACAAAATCGCGGCGTTGAATTGACGGGAAAAATTGTAGGTATCATTGGTTTTGGTAATACTGGTTCAGCATTTGCAAAATTGCTTGCAGCTTTTGATGTTAGTATACTTGCTAATGATAAATATAAATCCGGGTTTGGTAATGTTTATATCAAAGAGGCTACTATAGAGCAGATCTCCAGGTATGCAGATGTGATAAGTTTTCATCTTCCATTAAATGAAGAAACCTATCATTTTGCCAATGATGCCTTTTTTAAAGCATTACAACAAAAGCCTTTTATCATTAATACTTCACGTGGTGCGGTTGTAAATACCAATTCTTTAATAACTGCCATAAAAAATAATAATATAGCAGGAGCAGCACTCGATGTTTTGGAAAACGAAAAAATTGATAAACTCAACGAGGAAGAAACCGAACGCCTCCAATTTTTGAATGATCAAAAAAATGTATTACTCACACCTCACATAGCTGGTTACTCAAATGAAGCTTTTTATAAAATGAGCAGGATTTTATTGGAAAAACTGGGAATTTAAAAAAGCATGGATGTTTTTATTGATATGACCACAGCAAAAACTTTTTAGTATATTTGTATTACATGCAACGCTTTAGCTGGTCTGAGGCGTTGTATTTTTTTTCTATCTGGTAAAAAGAATTTTTATGTTGGAAACGAACTATGTAACACAGGAGACCTTTGATAAAATGCAGGCAGAACTTCATCATCTTAAAAGTGTTGACAGGCCGGCAGCAAGCGCTGCCATTGCAGAAGCAAGGGAAAAAGGGGACTTAAAGGAGAATGCTGAATATGACGCTGCAAAAGAAGCGCAGGGATTGTTAGAGGCAAAGATCAATGGCCTGGAAGGTGCTATGGCAAATGCACGAATACTTGATGCATCAACCATCGATACAAGCAGGGTAAGTATTCTTACCAAAGTAACACTTACAAACCTGGGAACTAAAAAAACAGTGACTTATCAAATAGTCTCTGAAAGCGAGGCTGATCTGAAATCAGGAAAAATTTCCGTAACCTCTCCTATTGGAAGGGGTTTGTTGGGTAAAGTGGTTGGTGAAGTAGCGGAAGTAGTTGTACCAGCGGGTGTTTTAAAATTTAAACTTTTGAATATTACCATTTAATTTTTCTATAGAAAAGATAAGGGCCATTCAATTTTTTTGAATGGCTTTTTTATGTGTTGTATATTTAATAAAAAAACAAATGTCCATTTTCACAAAGATCATCTCCGGCGAAATACCTTCTTATAAAATCATTGAAGACGATAAATTCTTTTCTTTTCTTGATATTTTCCCGTTGGTAAAAGGGCATGTGCTGGTAGTGCCAAAATTGGAAACAGATAAATTATTTGACCTGCCTGCAGATTATTTAGCAGCCATGTTGGTATTTGCACAACCCATTGCCAAATCAATTGAAAAGTCGTTTGACTGTAAGCGTTGTGGCATCAGCGTTATTGGACTGGAAGTACCGCATGCTCATATGCATTTACTACCCATCAATACTGCAAATGATTTGAACTTTACACAGCCCAAAATAAAAGTTTCACCAGAAGAGTTGCAGGAGTTTCAAAAAAGAATAATTAGTAATCTTTAAAATAGAAAAAGTTGTTGTTTGGGGTTTATGGTTTGGTGTTAACGAAACACCAAGCCATAAACCCCAAACTTTTACTTCACCCTTCCCGGGTTCTTCGCCAAAAAATCTTTCCAGCCATTTACTTTGCTTCCTGCCGAAGTAATTAAACTGTTTTGTTGAAAGTGATGACAAACGGCAACGGCTAACGCATCCGAAGCATCCATATGTTTTGGATCCTGTGTGAAATTTAATAATTGCTGAAGCATTTTCATTACCTGTTCTTTGCCTGCATTACCGTTACCAGTGATGGATTGTTTGATTTTTTTTGGGGAATATTCACACACTACTAACCCCGCATGCATAGCCGCAGCAATAGCTACACCCTGTGCCCGGCCAAGCTTTAGCATACTTTGTACATTCTTGCCAAAGAAAGGGGCTTCAATGGCAAAGCTATCTGGCTTAAAGGTTTCTATTAAATGCAAAACTTTGCTGTGAATATTTCCCAGGCGCTCGTAAGGATCTTGTTTTGAAGATAATTTCAGCACATCCATTTCTATAAGTTGCATGCTATTGCCCTTGATTTTTATCAGTCCAAAACCCATAATGATAGTACCCGGATCAATTCCCAAAATGATTTTTGATGCTTTTTGCAAAGTGCAACCTATTTTTACTGATAAATTTTTTTCTTGAACAAAAATATCAAATTAATAATCAACTACCTGCTTGGGCCATTGTTATTCATTATTTTGTCGTGGAGCTTATACAAACAAATCATTCATCAACCTGATCTTTCATTGCGATGGCAGCAGATAAAACATAGTTGGACTGATATAAGATTCTGGATCGTTTTTGCTTTAATGTTTGTTAATTGGGGAATCGAGGCAGCTAAATGGAAGCGATTGATATCTCCATTAGAACGATTTTCTTTTTTGAAAGCTGTAAAGTCGGTGTTGGCAGGATGCAGTATAACCATGCTTACTCCCAACCGCATTGGTGAATATGGCGGTAGGATCATGTATGTTGGTGAAGAAAATAGGTTGAAGGCAATATCACTTACCATTCTAGGAAGCATCAGCCAATTAACGGTAACGATGTTTATGGGAACGGCAGGATTAATTATTTTAAAGGATTCCCAAAGTGGGAAGTTGTTGAGTTCTTTGCCATGGTTTTTAAATGATGCGATTATTTATATTAGTTTCATCGTTACCGTTATTTTGTTACTGATCTATTTTAAAGTGCATTTTTTTATAACACTTATTGCCCGTGTTCGTTTTCTAAAAGGAGTTATTAAATATATTGATGTAGTTGATATTTTCAGCGGTAAACAATTGTTAAGAATTTTATTTTTATCATTTTTCCGCTATATGGTCTTTATTTTGCAATACATGCTGCTTTTGCAGGTAATGGATGTAGGAATTTCTTTGATATTGAGTTTTTGGGTGCTAACAATTTTTTACCTGACAATGGTTTTGTTACCCACAATCGGATTTATAGAATTACCGGTAAGAGCAACTGCAAGTTTGAAATTACTCAGTGTTTATAGCAGTAATATTTTAGGTATACAAGCAGCAGCTTTTGGAATATGGTTGATCAACCTGGTAATTCCCGCTATAATAGGAAGCTTATTAATTTTTGGAATTAAAATAATGAAGGAAAGATGAAAAGTTTTACTAAGGTTGTTTTGTTATCGGTCTGTTTATTTATGTTAAGCTTTACACCTTTAAATGATAATTTTTGTGGCATTAGAAATACTGCTTTCAATGCAGGTGAAAATGTAAAGATGGTTGTGTATTACAGCACACTTGGCGCATACGTGGCAGCGGGAGAAGCAACTTTTAATACTACACTGGAACGCTTTAATGGCAAACCAGTTTATCATTGTGTTGGTATTGGCAAGACCTATTCTTTCTTTGATAATTTTTTTAAAGTTAGAGATCGTTATGAGAGTTATATTGATACGGGTTCCATGCAACCCTATAAATTCATTCGGAATATTGATGAGGGAGGTTACAAAAAATACAACAATGTAACTTTTAACCAGAGCGAAAAAACAGCAGTAAGCACCAATGGAGTTTTTAAAATTACAGAATGTATGCAGGATGTTGTGAGCTCTGTATATTATGCCCGCAACATAGATTTTAGTAAATACAAACCAGGAGATAAAATTCCTTTCGATATGTTCTTAGATGATGAGATCTATCATTTGTATATCCGGTATGTTGGAAAGGAAAAAATAAAAACACGTTATGGTAAATTCTCTGCCATTAAATTTAAACCATTGCTTGTAAAAGGAACCATATTTGAAGGTGGTGAAAAAATGAATGCATGGGTAAGCGATGACCCGAATCATTTATTATTAAGAGTAGAAAGCCCTATTTCAGTTGGAAGTATTAAGATTGATATGATGGGATATTCCAATCTGCGTTATCCGCTTACTTCGTTGGCTGGTTTCCGTTAGCAGGCTACAGGTCGCTTAATGTAAGTTCATCTTTTTTCCTGATTCCTTTTTCTGTCATCTCCAACGTACAGCATTCGATTGTTGGATCATGTTCGAAGAATAATACAAAATCATTTTGCTGTGCCTCATTTATAATTGCAGTCTTTTCATTTAAAGTTGTCAGTGGAAACATATCATAGCCCATAATGTATGGTAATGGAATATGCGCTGCTGAGGGAAGCAGATCGGCCATGTAAAGAATTGTTTTTCCTTTATAATTTACCTGTGGCAACATCATGTCATCGGTATGGCCATAAGCATGGCGTATTGTTATAGAAGCAGGAAAATCTGCTGCTGAAGTTTCAATAAATTTTAATTGCCCGCTTTCCTTAATAGGTAAAATATTTTCTTTTAGAAAAGATGCTTTCTCTCTTGCATTGGGTTCTGTGGCCCATTTCCAATGGCGTTCATTGCTCCAGTAAGTTGCATTCTTAAAAGCAGGAACTAATTTTTCTCCATCTTTTTTAATGCTGCCGCCACAATGATCAAAATGAAGATGCGTGAGAAATACATCTGTGATATCATCTTTTCCAAAACCATGATTTGCCAATGATTTATCAAGTGTATCATCACCATGTAAATAATAATGCCCGAAGAATTTTGCATCCTGTTTATCGCCAAGTCCATTGTCAACCAATATCAACCTGTTGCCATCTTCGATCAATAAACAACGAAGTGCCCAGCTGCACAAATTGTTTTCATCAGCAGGATTTAATTTATTCCAGATGCTTTTTGGAACAACGCCGAACATAGCGCCGCCGTCTAATTTAAAATGACCGGTATTAATGCTGTATAAATTCATTGATCAGATTTTTTTAATGCTAATTTCTTTTTCTTTTTTCATAGCAAAGTAGAGGAATATTATTCCAAACACGAAAAATATTATCAGTGATAATATAGAATATTTCATGCTTAATATTTCACCAATATATCCAAAGCTAAACATGCCAATTACAATCGCCACTTTTTCAGAAAGATCATAATAAGTAAAATAGGAAGAAGTGTCTTTTGTTACAGGCATTAGCTTTGAATAGGTTGAACGACTGAGTGATTGAATGCCACCCATAACAAGGCCAACAACAATTGCCAATGCATAAAAGCGATATTCAATCGGTGTTTGCAAAGGAGCCAGGTTTTCTTCAAGCGTCGTTATTTCCTTATTGAGTTCCGCAACCTTTTCAGTGTTATTGGTTTCCGCTGCATTTGTTTTTTCGCTTTTCAATAAATTGATCTTTGCATGCGTTGGTTGTAATGGTTCGGCCAATGTAGCGGTACTGAATGCTGAAACGCATAAACAAATCCATATCAACACAACACCCATTAATACTTTTATATTCCCAAATTTTGCAGAAAATTTACTCATGATAATAGCCCCCGGAATCGCTACCAATTGTATGAGTACAACGGTAACAATAAGTTTGGTATCGGGTAATTGTAATAATTTGCTTCCAAATAAAGTTGCTGCAAGCATGACCGTTTGTACGCCCATGCTATAAAAGAAAAAGCCGCGTAAAAATCTTTTTAAAACGGGCATTCCTTTTATTTCATTGTAAACTCTTCTTATTTCTAGAAAACCATCTTTAATAATATTCCCTTTTTTTCTTTCTGCTGTATTGATCGTTTGTGGTAATCTTGCAAAAGTGATTTGTGCAAAACCTACCCACCAGATACCTACCAATAAAAAAGTAATCCTGGTTGCCTGCCCTGAATTGGGAAGAAGCATTACCAATGCAAACCCGATCAACTGCATGATCACACTTCCAATATAGCCAAAAGAAAAACCCCTAGCACTTATCCTGTCCTGGTCCTGCGGCGCTGCAATTTCCGGCAGGTATGCGTTATAGAAAACAAGGCTGCCAACATATCCCATGGCAGCCATTATAAAAGCAATGATGCCTAACCATAATTGTGAAACGTCTTTAAAAAAGAAAAGTAATACGCATCCCAAACCTCCCAGGTAGCAGAAGAAGCGCATAAAATTCTTTTTGTTTCCCCTTGTATCAGCAATGGATGTAAGGATGGGATAAGAAAGTGCTATTAATAAATAAGCAACTGCAATGCTGTAATCATAAAGCGATGAGTTGACAAATTTCTTTCCGAGGAAAGTTACTGTGTCACTGTGTTTTTCATCACGGGCAACAGCAGCAAAATAGATGGGAAAAAAAGTAGTAGTGATGACTAAATTATAAACCGAATTGGCCCAATCATACATGGCCCAACCATTGATCACTTTTTTGGAAGCTGTTTGCATTTTGATAATTAAGAATGAAAAATTAGTAATTATTAATTGAAATGCAACATGAATTTAGCAGAAAGCATTATTGTAGCACACCTTTCCATATCAGGATAAGGAGTACAACAGCAAGTATGATCCTGTAAACACCCCAGATACGAAAGCCATATTTCTTTACAAATGATATGAAAAATTTTATTGCAAGAATGGCAATAACAAAAGCGACAAGATTACCAATTGCCAATTGTTTTATCTCCTCGCCGGTAAATCCACCTGTTTCTTTATAATGTTTAAATAATTTATAGCCCGTAGCCGCAAGCATCGTTGGTACGGCCAGGAAAAAAGAAAATTCTGCAGCGGCGCTTCTTGTAAGTTTTTGTTGCATACCGCCAATGATAGAAGCAGCACTTCGGCTAACACCAGGCACCATTGCCAAACATTGCCATATTCCAATGATGAATGAATTAATAAAAGAGATCTTTTTTTCAGATTCAATACGGGGATTATTAAACGCTTTATCAATAAATAAAAGGATAACACCGCCAACCAAAAGTGAAACAGCAACCGTTATGCTGCTCTCAAGCAATGCATCAATTTTTTTTGAGAATAATAATCCAAGTACGATGGCAGGAATAACACCTACAATCAGTTTGAAATAGAATTGTATGTTCTTAAAATCAAAGAATTTTCTCCAATACAAAACTACAACAGCAAGTATGGCTCCCAGTTGTATGGCTACCGTAAACATTTTCATAAAATCATTATCAGGAAGATGAAGCAATTTCTCTGTAATGATCATGTGGCCGGTAGAGGAAACCGGGATGAATTCTGTGAGGCCTTCTACGATACCGATGATGATGGTTTGGATGCTGTCCATGTCAATTAGTTGATTTGGTAATTTGATGATTTGGAAATGAAAAACCGATTTGTAAATCTGAATCAATCTTCAAATCTCCAAATCGGCAAATCTCCAAATTATTTTTATTAATGATTACTTTGCTTTCTTCATGATCGCAAAGATTTCTATGATGAAACCTCCGATGATAAGTATTGGTGCGATCGTGATTCTTGTAGTACTATAAATTACATTTGGATCGAAAACATTTGGATCCTTGCTTTTGCCACCAGCCATTAAAAAAAAGCCAAGTGTAAGTACTGCAAGGCCAATCAGCATCCACATATAATTTTCTTTCCCAAACAGGTTATTTTTTACAGCTGCTTCTTTTTTATTTTTATCAATACTCATGACGGTTATTTTTGAACGTGCAATATAATACAAATTTCAAATGATGATCAATACAAATCGTCCAGTTTCATACGCAGGTATTTTATTACAGAGCGATGTGTGCTGGCAAGAGAAATAGTTACACCTAACAGAAAAATTATTACAAACAAGACAATCATGCCATTGTTATCGTGCAATAATTTAAAATCCGGGAGAAAGCGCTCAATTAATAATACCGTTCCCCAAATTGCAATGATGGCAATAGCAGAAGCAATAAGCCCATTAAGAATTGCCCTTTGATTAATGGGCCTTGCGATAAACCAACGGGTAGCACCCACCATTTGCATCGTCTTAATTAAAAAGCGATTGCTGTACATAGCAAGTCTTATGGTATTATCGATAGAGAAAACAACCAGAATAGTAAGCAGGCAGGCTGCTATTAAAAAAATGATACCAGCAGTTTTTACATAAGTGCCTACTTTGGTAACCGTTTCTGTTGGAAATTGAAATTCGGAAATTATACCTGGGAATGTGCTTTGAAGATTATAAGATAGTGCATCAAGGCTATCCCGCTGCACATAATTCGCCTTTACATAAAAGTCAATGCTTTCTGGTAGCGGATTATTGTTAAGAAATTTTTTCCAGGTAGTATCATTCCCGGTATTCCATATTTGAATTGCTTTCTCTTTATTTACATATTCAACACGATTAGCATATGGGAAGGATGAAATATAATTTACAAGGCTATCAATTTGTTTTTTAGAAGCATCTCTGTTTAGATAAGTATGCACCTGTATATTTTCTTTAAAATAATCACCCGTTTTACGAAGGTTTAGAAAAAACCAGCCAACGATGCCAAATAAAAATAATACCAATGATACCCCAATGATCGCCCCTGTATAACTTGGTTTTCCTTTTTTACTGGATGATTTTCCGAATTGCGCCATAATATCTTTTTCTTAAATAATGGATGAAACTTACTTGTTTTATCTTCTTAACGTGGACAAAAATAAAGATTTTTAAGTGGTTTGCTTTACTTTTGTAGCCCACAAAAAAACGATTGCCCGCCAAATATATTTTGATTGTTGTACCATAGCAGCTTATTTATTTGTTAAAATAAATTTTCATCCTGTTATTTTTGCTAATAAGGAACGATGCAAAAGGTCTGACAACCTCTGAGTTGAATATTAATATTCAACACTGTTCGAAAAATAAAAACTTTAAAAAAGAAAATACCAATTAATAATGGAATACGATTTCAGGAAAATAGAAGAGAAGTGGCGGGAAGATTGGAAGGCGAACAAGGTTTATAAAGTTGATAATCCTTCTGAAGGAAAAGCTGCGAAGCCCAAGTTTTATGTATTGGATATGTTTCCTTATCCAAGTGGTGCGGGACTACACGTTGGTCATCCGCTTGGATATATTGCCAGTGATATTTATAGCCGCTATAAAAGATTAAAAGGTTTTAATGTATTGCACCCGATGGGGTTTGATAGTTTTGGGTTGCCTGCTGAACAATATGCTATTGAAACGGGACAGCATCCTGCAACAACTACTGAAAAAAATATTACCACTTTTAAAGCACAGCTGGATAAGATTGGCTTTTGTTATGATTGGGAAAGAGAAGTGCGGACCAGCGATGCATCTTATTATAAATGGACACAGTGGTTATTCCTGCAATTGTTCAATAGTTATTTCTGCAATACACAAAAAAAAGCAAGGCCCATCAGTGATCTTATAAAAAAATATGAAACAAAAGGAACGAAGGATTTTACTACAACTGAATGGAACGGCTACACGAAAAAAGAACAGCAGGATATTTTAATGAAACGCCGCCTTGCTTTTTCATCTTATGGCGAAGTGAACTGGTGCGAAGCACTTGGAACCGTACTTGCCAATGATGAAGTTGTAAATGGTGTGAGCGAACGTGGCGGTTATCCAGTTGTGAAAAAGAAAATGCGTCAATGGTATTTAAGAATTACTTCTTATGCAGATAGATTATTGGAAGGATTGGAGAAAGTGGAGTTTAGTGAGAGTATGAAGGAGATGCAAAGGAATTGGATTGGGAAGAGTGAAGGAGCTGAGGCAGAATTCAGAATTGAGAATTCAGAATTCAGAATTAATGTTTACACGACGAGACCGGATACGATTTTTGGGGTTGATTTTTTAGTACTTGCTCCCGAACATGAACTGGTTTCAAAAATTACAAAAGACGACCAACGTCCTAAAATAGATGAATACCTTACTTACGTAAAAAGCCGCAGCGACCGGGAACGCATGGCCGAAGTAAAACAAATTACAGGATGTTTTACAGGTGCTTATGCATTAAATCCATTTGATGGAAAACAAATTCCAATCTGGATCGCAGAATATGTACTGGCTGGTTATGGAACTGGCGCCATCATGGCCGTTCCTTGCGGTGATCAGCGTGACTTTGCTTTTGCAAAGCATTTTAATATTCCCATCACGAATATCATTGGTGATTTTTATAATGGGGAAGAAGCGAATCCAACCAAAGAAGCAACACTTCAAAACTCCGGTTTTTTAAATAGCATGTTGATGAAAGATGCCATTGGAGTTGCTATCAACAAAATTGAAGAACTCGGTATTGGTAAACGCAAAGTGAATTACCGTATGCGTGATGCAGGCTTCAGCCGCCAACGTTATTGGGGCGAACCATTTCCAATTATTTGGGAAGATGGTATTGCTGTTCCATTAAATGAAAGTGAATTGCCGCTTGAATTGCCGTTTGTAGAAAAATATGGCCCCGGGCCGGAGGGGGAAGGGCCGTTGGCGAATATTGAGGAGTGGGTGAATTTGAGTTGGGAGGAGTTTTTAAGTAGCACTTCGGTGGACCTCACCCCTAACCTCGCTCCCCCGAAATCATCGGGGTCTTCGACAAAGGAGAAGGGAACGGATTCAGCTTTAACATACGGATATGTAAATAGTACGGTAGAGGAGTGGAGAAACACGTTACAGTTTGCAAAGGATAATAGAAAGAATGCAACAGAAGCAGAAGCTATAATGTGGGAGCAATTAAGAGATCGGCAGGTTGATGGATTTAAGTTCAGAAGACAACATCCAATTGCAGGATATATTCCAGATTTTGTTTGTCTCGAAAAAAAGTTGATCATAGAAATTGATGGTGAATATCATAATGACGATGAACAAAAAATATTTGATTCAGCAAGAGAAAAATGGCTGAATGAATATGGTTATACTTTGATAAGAATTACCAACGAAGAAATCAAGAACAGTTTATCAAATTCAATAAAGAAAATAAAAGAAGAACTCTCAAAAATTAAAACGACCGAAGAAGAAGCACAGACGGACTCCCCTCTCCTTCGGAGAGGGGTTGGGGGTGAGGTCAAACGCGAAACCTCCACCATGCCCGGTTACGCCGGCAGCAGCTGGTATTTCCTCCGCTACATGGATCCAAAAAACAATGAAACATTTTGTGACAGATCTGCCAGCGACTACTGGAACCAGGTAGACGTTTACATTGGAGGAACAGAGCATGCAGTTGGCCATTTATTATACAGCCGTATGTGGACGAAAGTGATGTATGATTTGAATTTAATTGGGTATGATGAACCGTTTAAGAAGTTGGTAAATCAAGGTATGATACAGGGGAGTAGTAGGTTTATTTATCAATTTTTACCGATTGCTGCGGAGCCGGGTGGTAATGAAATTATTCATCAAGTCGATAGACAAATTAAACCAATCTTTATTTCATTAAACTATTTTATAAAACTTGGAAAAAACGAAATCGATTGGAAAGAAATATTTAAATTAAGTTATAAGCAAGAAAATTTGAATTTTAATATTCCAGAGGAAGAATTGCAATATTATGCTCTTGCAGCCAAGCCAATTCGTTTTAGAGTTCCGGTAGATTTAGTTGATGGTATCGAATTGGATATTGATGAATATAAAAAAAGACGAAGTGAGTTTAAAGATTTTATATTTCTAAAAGAGGATGATGGTAAATTTTTATGTGAGCCTGAGGTTGAAAAAATGTCCAAATCTAAATACAACACCGTCAACCCAAACGACCTAGTTGATAAATACGGAGCCGACACTTTCCGCATGTACGAAATGTTCCTCGGCCCAGTTGAACAAAGCAAACCATGGGACACAAAAGGCATTGAAGGTGTTCATCGTTTTTTAAGAAAATTATGGCGCTTGTTTTTTGATGATCTGAAAGGAAAAGTTTGGAACAATGATAAAGCAACCGATGCAGAATTAAAATTGTTGCACAAGACGATAAAAAAGATAGAATCTGACACAGAAAATTTTTCTTTCAATACTGCAGTTAGTGCTTTCATGATCAGTGTAAATGAATTGTCTGATCTGAAATGTTATAAAAAAGAAATTCTTGAACAGCTATTGATCTTACTTGTTCCGTATGCACCGCATATTGCTGAAGAACTTTGGCATCAACTGGGAAATGAAGGAACAATCTTAAACGCAACGTATCCAAAGCTGGAAGAAAAATATTTGGTAGAAACTTCCAAAGAATATCCCATTTCTATCAATGGAAAAATGCGCACCACCATCAGCATGGATATAAATGCATTGCAACCTGAAGTGGAGAAGATCGTTTTAGAAAATGATATCGTTCAAAAATGGCTGGAAGGAAATCAGCCGAAGAAAATAATTTTTGTAAAAGGCAAGATGGTTAATGTAGTCATATAATACCGTTGACTTTGAAGAAAGGCCTATATGTAGGATAAATGCAATCTCCATGCTTTTTGCATGTAGGCTGGATGCAAGCTGCATGCTTGCTGCAACGAAGGATGAATATAATTCCAATGGTAAAAAATGACATTTCCATTCATTCCTGTTCATTTCCGCCAGTTCAAATAGATTTTATCAGTCCGCCTGTAGATTTGCCCTGTCATCGTAATTCGATAATAATAATTATAATATTGTTAGCCTGAGTTTGTTTACCAACCATTGTTACTAATCAGGATGCGGGTCCTCAGCTAGCTAGTATTGCATTAATATCCAATTAGGTTTAGTTCTTCTAAACATACATGATCGATTCAGTGTATTAACTGCTATGGCTCTGCTTTTGAGTATTGGTATTATTTAACACGGATAAGGATAAGCAGACCCGAATCAGAGTAAAAGAAGGCCCTTGTTTGATAATGAATAAATTCCATCCATGATTTGTATAAAGTTTAATTTTGTATTATGATTGCTACCGATAACATCACTCGTATTCTCCAAAAACATGCTCATGATTATCATGCGGTTGTTCCATTAAATAAAGCGACAGATAAAATAGTTGCACTCGATCTTTCAAAGAACAACCAGTTTTTTAATGAATCTGTTTATAGTGCGCCAGGTATTTTTTCTGCTTTTATTGAAAATGAAAGAATGAAAAATCATGCTACTTACCTGGTTGGTGGGTATAAAGAACATCGTGACATGTACAGGCGAAGCAATTTGTTTGATAATAATGTTACTGATAATGTTTTTCCAACAGATGAACCAAGAAGCCTTCACCTCGGCATTGATATCTGGGCAGCAGCAGGCACAAAAGTATTTGCCCCTCTTGGCGGCATGGTGCACAGTTTTGCATTCAATAATAATTTTGGTGATTATGGTGCAACGATTATTTTGCAACATCAGCTTGATACGGTCAATTTTTATACACTTTATGGTCATCTTTCATTAAAAGATCTTGAAGACAAGCGTGTTGGAAAATTCATAACAAGGGGAGAAAATTTTGCTCATTTCGGCCCATGGGAAGAGAACGGCAACTGGCCGCCACATCTTCATTTCCAAATCATTTTAGATATGAGAAATTATGATGGTGATTACCCGGGTGTTTGTAAAATAAGTGAGGCTGGGTATTATCTTAAAAATTGCCCCGACCCAAATCTTATATTGAAAATGCAGCCATAGCCCCGAACATTTCGTATGTATTAGCGTTAATTATACAGTAAAACCCAGTTAAAACTGTACTTTTGCACTCATAAAGCCTAACTCGAAATGGAAATTAAACCCGGCGCATTACTTCAACAAATCAACAGTCCAGCCGATTTAAAAAAATTAAGCAAGGAACAAATGCAAGCGGTTACTGACGAGCTTCGCCAGTATATCATTGATGTTGTAAGCGTTCATGGAGGCCATTTTGGTGCAAGCCTTGGTGTGGTTGAATTGAGTGTTGCATTGCATTATGTTTTCAATACTCCTTACGATCAGCTTGTATGGGACGTGGGCCACCAGGCTTATGGTCATAAAATTCTTACTGGCCGCCGCGATATTTTTCCAACAAACAGGAAGTACCATGGATTAAGCGGTTTTCCAAAACGCAGCGAAAGTGAATATGATACTTTTGGCGTTGGGCATTCATCTACATCAATCAGTGCGGCGCTTGGTATGGCAATGGCCAGTTATTATAAAGGAGAAAAAGACAGGCAACATATTGCCGTTATTGGTGATGGTGCTATGACCGCAGGATTAGCATTCGAAGCGATGAATCATGCGGGTGCGGCAAACAGTAATGTCCTTATTATTTTGAATGATAACTGCATGAGCATTGATCCAAATGTTGGTGCATTGAAAGAATATTTAACGGACATTACAACATCACATACTTACAATAAGGTAAAAGATGATGTCTGGAAATTATTGGGAAAATTACCAGTCGGTAAATCTTTTTCACGCTCTATGGCGCAGAAACTAACGGATGGGCTTAAGGGCATGGTGAGCAGCAGCGCCAATCTTTTTGAAGCATTGAATCTTCGTTACTTCGGTCCGATCGACGGACATAACGTCAATAAATTAATTGATACACTAAAAGATCTTAAGAATATTCCTGGCCCGAAAATATTGCATATAAAAACGGTTAAGGGTAAAGGTTATGATCTTGCAGAAAAAGATCAAACACTTTGGCATGCACCGGGCTTATTTGACAAAGTAACAGGCGAGATCCGCAAGAAAGCTTTTGATATTCCACAACCACCAAAATACCAGGATGTATTTGGTCACACGATCATTGAACTTGCAGAAAAAAATAAAAAGATATTAGGAGTTACTCCGGCAATGCCAAGTGGTTCATCTCTGAAATACATGATGGAAAAAATGCCTGATCGTGCTTTTGACGTTGGTATTTGCGAGCAACATGCTGTTACTTTAAGTGCCGGTCTTGCTACACAGGGAATGAAAGTGTTCTGCAATATTTACTCTTCTTTTATGCAGCGGGCATACGACATGGTTATACATGATGTGGCAATACAGAAATTACCAGTAATATTTTGTTTGGACAGGGCAGGACTTGTTGGTGAAGATGGACCAACACATCACGGTTGCTATGATATTGCTTATATGCGTTGCATACCAAACATGATCATCAGTGCGCCAATGAATGAATCTGAGTTGCGCAACTTAATGTACACGGCTCAACTTGATAGCAACGAACTTCCATTTGTAATTCGTTATCCACGTGGAGAAGGTGTTATGCCTGAATGGAAAACACCCATGAAAGAAATAGTAGTTGGTACAGGAAGGAAAATTAAAGATGGAGAAGATATTGCCATTCTTACTTTTGGTCATCCAGGAAATTTTGCAGCTGCTGCAATAAGAGATGTAAAAGCAGCAGGCATCAATCCTGCGCATTATGATATGCGTTTTGTAAAACCATTGGATGAAAAAATGTTGCATGAAGTGTTTGGCAAATTCGATAAGATCATCACGGTCGAAGATGGAACAATAGTTGGAGGTTTTGGTTCTGCGATCTTAGAATTTATGAATGAACATGGATACAAAGCAACTATTAAGATCATGGGTATTCCTGATCGTTTGGTTGAACATGGTACGCCTAAACAATTATATGATGAGATTGGTATTGATGCGAATGGAATTGCAAATGAGGTGAGGGCAATGGCGGAAGTAAAAGTGTTGGTTTAACGATTTGATTTAAACGCTAATTTATATAACCTCGCTTTAGCGAGGTTTTTTATTGCCACTGATTCACTGAGTAAAATTTAGAGTTTACAGTTTTTCAAAAGCTGTAAATTCTAAATTTTTTTCTAGCGCAGGTCTCCTGACCTGTGCTTTTTTGTTCCTTAACGCTGCTAATTAATTAAATTTAAAATTAAGTGACTTAAAGGCACAGGTCGGGAGACCTGCGCCAGTTATAGCATTCAAAACTCAAACTCTTTACATCTTCTTTAACAAAGCACAGAAAATTTTATGGAAATGTCGGCGTTATCAATCCCAGCGTCTCATCTTTTACATGAAATTTTTTATGAAAATTACCAGCCTGTTATTCTTAGGAATAGCAACCGTTACTGCTGTGGGATATTTCTTTTGGTATAAACCCAAAGATAATAAAGCGAATAAAAATTATTCATTTCATGTAAAAATAAATGTTGCTGATAAAGCATTAGATACGAGGTTAAAACAAAAAGCTGAAGGATTGCTTGATTATCTTGAAGAAGAAAATTTTAATACTGAAGTTTGTTTTTTAATAGATATGAATATCAATTCTGGCAAGAAGCGTTTTTTTGTTTACAATCTTGAAAAAGATTCTCTTGAAATGGCAGGGCTTGTTACGCATGGCAGTGGTTCTTTTAAATCAGATAGTAGTCTTTATTTTTCAAATGAGTCTGGAAGCAATTGTACTTCATTGGGAAAATATAAGATTGGTAAATCTTACAATGGAAAATTTGGATTAGCCTATAAATTATATGGCCTTGATAAAACCAATGACAATGCCTTTGAAAGATTTGTAGTTCTGCATGCACATTCATGTGTACCCGAAGCAGAAGTTTATCCTGAATCCATTTGTGAAAGCTGGGGTTGTCCCACTGTATCACCAATATTCCTGCAAAGCCTGAAGAAAATGATTGATGCTTCTGAAAAACCGATCCTGTTAAAAATCTTTTATTGAGTTATGAGTTTAGAATTATTAGTTAAGAGTTTGTTCACTTGCTTTATTGAATTTATAAAATCAGTGAATCAGTGGCATTAAAAGTGGTCGGTGGGACACCGACCACGGAACTCCGAAAATCTTTTATTGAGTTATGAGTTTAGAATTATGAGTTAAGAGTTTGTTCACTTGTTTTATTGAATTTATAAAATCAGTGAATCAGTGGCATTAAAAGTGGTCGGTGGAACACGGAACACGGAACTCCGAGAGTAGGTGATAAGAGTATAGAATTATGAGTTGAGAGTTTGTTGCTATTGTTTAAATGAATTTTATAAGTCAGTGAATCAGTGTTATTGAAAATGGTCGGTGGGACACCGACCACGGATCGTTTCCGCGGTTGGTGTCCACAGCAACCGCAATTTCGAAACTTAGAATGCTACAATTAATTGAACAAACTCTTAACTCATAATTCTTAACTCTAAACTTTCTTGGTTTACAATTCATGCCCAGGGAAAACCTATCCTATCGAATTGCTGAAAATAAAAAGTCTCTTAATTTCTTAAGAGACTTTTTTACGATTCTTCACTACTCAATCACCACTAATAATCATTCCCGTTTGCCGATTCCCGATTGCCGTTCTTAATTCATCGGTATTTCTATCGCCATCAACTCCGCATCTTCACTTGCCTTTATTGAAAACTGATCTGTATCAGCTATTCCAACTGCATCTCTTTTGCTGAATTGTTTACCATCTATTTCCACGCTGCCATTTACAACTACCAGGTAAACGCCATTTCCTTTAAAAGCATTTTCATAAGTTAGCATTTTACCGGCTTCCAGTTTTGTGAGTGAAAATCTTGCATCCTGGTTTATCCATAGAGCATTGTCGTTTTCATTTGGGGAAACAACGACCTGCCATTTATTTATTCTATCATTTATATCATAAGTTCTTTGATCATATCTGGGCTTGATATTTCTTACTTTCGGAAATATCCAAACCTGGAACAAAGTAGCATCTTCTGTTTTTGAAGCATTGAATTCAGAATGTTTAACACCAGAACCTGCGCTCATAATTTGCACATCGCCTGCTTTAATCACACCTTCACCACCTGCATTGTCTTTGTGTTGCAATGCTCCGCTTAATGGTATGGTTACGATCTCCATATTATCGTGTGGATGCGCTGGAAAACCCGTACCACCTGCGATAGTATCATCATTTAAAACCCTTAATAATCCGAAATGTACCTTTTCAGGATTGTGATAGCCAGCAAAGCTGAAATAATGTTTTGCATTCAACCAACCGTGATTGGCACCGCCTCTTTCGGAAGCTCTTTGTATTGACATTTTCATATAAATTATTTTAATCGGTGTTTAAACATCAAATATAATACCAAGTGCAAAAACTGTCATGTTAGCACATTGACTGAACCGTTGATTGCTGTGATTAAACCCAGGTTTTGCAGTTGAAATCGTAATAAGGGTTTCAAAGGCAATACAGATAAGGGTTTCAGGTTATTTTTTGGTTGAAGAAATAGTGAACTATTTTGAGATCAGGAAATGTTCTGGAATGCTTAGCTGTGCAGCTTTTGGAAGCCTCAATAGATTTTCTACTGAAAAATCTGGTTTAAATGATGGCTGTGATTTTAATGAGCGTTATTTATTGAATCAGGTAAATAACATTAATCAGCGGCCACAAAATTATAATTATCAACAATCATATCAGCTTCCGCTAATTCTTCTTTTAATTGTGTAGTCGTTAAAGCAATTACTTTCATGCCTGCTTTTTTTGCCGCAATAACACCAACTGTTGCATCTTCAAACACAAGACAATTGGCAGGAGGAACATTTAAAAGATCAGCAGTTTTAATATAAATTTCAGGATCAGGTTTTCCTTTGCTGATATGAGCAGAATTTACAACAACTTTAAAATATTGTTTGATGGGAATGTGTTCAAACATAAAATCAATATTTACCTGAATGCCTGAAGTTGCAATTGCCATTGGAATATTAAGTTGATGTAGGATGTCTAGGAATTCTAAAAGTCCATTTACTGGTTTTATAGAAGGCGTATAAATATTTCTGTACACAGCTTCCTTTTCCAAAGCAAATACCATTGCTTCTTCATCCGTCATTTTTCTTTTGTAGATATATTCAATTGCATCTTTATTTGTGCGGCCATTGATGTTTTTTCTGTAGTCATCTTCTGCAATATCAATCCCGATATTCTCAAGATATTTTTTCCAGGCAATTAAATGAAAAGAATTATTGTCTATCAGCGTTCCATCAAGATCAAATATTACAGCCTTCGTGTTGAAGGTTTTGAGTAAATGAGAAATGGTGTTTTCTAAATCAGCCTTATGTTTCATATTAAAATTTGTTGGTCAAAAGGTTTAAAACGTTTAAGAGGTTTAAAAAGTTATTATAACCTCTTAAACCTCTTAAACGTTTTGAACGCTTTAAACTTGCGCTTAATTCGTGTGGCCAAAATCTTCGGCAGTCAATGCATTGCTTATTTCTTCTTCTCTTTCGTCATTGTATTCGATAATGAAATTATTCCTTCCTTCACCAATAAGAATGTGTAAATATTTTTGTTGAACCAGTTCCAGCATATTTAAGAAAAGAAAAATAGCGTGGATACGATTTTCAGCAACGTCAAATATTTTTTCAAACGACAACGTTTTTTCTGTGCTACAAAGGTTGAGCATATATTCCTTTGTGCCTTCCATTGTATAATCGTAATTAACAACAGTATGAACCGGCCTGTTTGCTTTTTCATGTATCCGCTGAATCACTTTTTCAAAAGCCTTCATCAGCTTGAACATGGTTACCGTTTGTATCTCGGTTCCTTCGCCTGCTTCTTCACCAATCATGGCAAGTTCCTTATGCAGGTTTCCTCTCTTGAACATTAGCACACGAATGGCTTCCAACTCGGCCATTTGCGCAGAAGCTTCTTTAAATTTTTTGTATTCAAGGATCTTATCAACCAGCTCAAGCCTTGGATCTATCTCATTACCAAAAGCATCCAGTTCTTTGCGTGGCAAAAGCATTTTTGCTTTTATGCGCATCAAAGTGCTGATGAATAAAATAAATTCACTGCTCAGTTCAATGTTCAATTTCTCTGACTTGTGAATATGATCTAAAAAATCGTTGGTGATCTTTGTAATGGGGATATTATAAATATCAAGTTCGTCTCTTTCTATAAAAAAGAGCAATAGGTCAAAGGGCCCTTCAAACTCCGCTAATTTGATCTGGTATGATTCTGTATTCTGGCTCAATTCCGTTCGTTTAAAGTAATAGAAAGTCCCGAAGATAATGACTTCGGGACTGAACAAAAATAAAGAATATCAACATTATTTTTTCTTAAAAGTATAGGCAAATCCAACACCCATTAACTCAAGCCATTGTGGCGCCGGGCCTTTATTTGGATTTATATTTTTAGTGTCATTATCATAGATCATATCCAGGTTAAATGAGAAATTTATATACTTTGTTATTTTGGCAGTAAGCGCATTTGACCAGTATATATCTATGTCCTGTGGATCATGTTTATAATTGGAGAACAGGTCAAGCCTTGCTTTATAAGTAAAATTCTTTCCCAGTTTTTTGAGATAATTGACTGATAAAAATGCGCCTAATTCGCTTTTTACTTTTTTACCTGGATCAAGGCCATAACCCGGGCCAAGTAATGTATCAGAAACCAATATCCATCTTTGAGTGAGTGGGGATATGAAAATAGAAAGATCATTGTTAGGCTTATAATCAATACCGAGGGAAAGCAATAAATAAGCGGGCGCAAATGTTTTTGAAGTCAATGTTGCAGAATCGGCACCAACTGAATTTTTCGAATAAGCGTAACCTTTAGCAAACTGTGAACGAAGGTTGAATAAAGCAGCCACATTTACTTTTTTGGCGATTGCATATCCATATTTTGTGAGGAAATCAATATGATCATTTGATTTCCTGTTGCCAAGACTGGTCGTATTTACAACCCCATAGGCAAGGTCGAGTGTATTGTCCCAACTATGTTTATTTTTTTTATAAAAACCATAAAGGCTTAAATAAGAGTTCAACGAGAAAGAAAATTTATCACCGCCAGCAGACCAGTTACTCAATGATCCCTGGTTGATATTAAGGCTAAAATTTCCACCCAGCTTCCATATTTTAGGGATCGTATCATTTGCATCTTTCTTAATTGTTTTGTCTGCATCTTTTTTCAATCCTGTTACAGTACCATCCTGAGCATTTGCAGCTGAAAACATCAAAATAAGTGTTGAGAAAAATAGTATCTTTTTCATAATCGTTTTTTGTGGTTAGAAAAAAATGGCCACCTTAAAGTGGCAGCCATTATTATTAAAATGCAATAGTAAGAAATTATTTTTTAAGGCTATCCCTGATTTCCATTAATAATTGATCAGTAGATGATGGTGCAGGTGGTGCTGCAGCTTCTTCTTTCTTTTTTGAAGCATTCATCACTTTAATTATGGAGAATAATGCCAGTGCAATCACGATGAATTTAATAACTGCTGACAGGAAATTTCCATATTTTATGGATCCATAATGAAGATCACCAATATTGGAAGCACCAACAGCTTTCAATGCAGGTGTTAAAATCAGTGGCGTTATAATATCATCAACCAATGATGAAACAATTGCACTAAAGGCGGCACCAATGATTACCGCAACTGCAAGATCTACGATATTGCCTTTCATGGCAAATTCTTTAAACTCTTTTACGAATCCCATAGTTATTAGTTTTTGAATGAAGAAAAAATATTACGAGGGTTCAAACGTACACATTATATTTAAAATAACATCAGTAAAATAAAATTGTTGAACTTTATCAAAATAACATCCACTGATTGCATAATAAATTAATTAACTGGCTCATTTTCATCATACTTTCATTTATCTGGGGAAGCAGCTTTATTTTAATGAAAGAAGGGCTTCAGCATTTAACAGCTTACCAGGTAGCTTCTTTGCGCATCATTTCTTCAGGATTGATCTTATTGCCTGTTGCATATAAAAGTTATAGGCAGATCCCCAGGAATAAAATCGTTTATACTTTCCTGTCAGGTACATTGGGAAGTTTATTACCTGCCTATTTATTTTGCATTGCAGAACAAGGTATTGATAGCGCTTTGGCAGGTGTATTAAATTCACTCACACCCATTTTCGTTATTGTAGTTGGGGCTCTTTTTTTTCAAAGTAAAACTTCCTCCAATAAAGTCATTGGCATCTTGATTGCTTTCAGCGGGAGTATTTTACTTTTTTTAACCCAGCCTGATTTTTCAACCAACAGCAATACTTTTTATGTGATATTGATCGTGATTGCTACGATCATGTATGGTATAAATATTAATCTTGTGCGCCGGCATTTACATGAAATACCTTCATTGCAAATAGCTTCACTGGCATTGGCTTTAAATGCGATTCCTGCATGGATCGTTTTATATTTCACCGGATATTTTAAATATGACTTGCTCAATCGTGGGATTTTATTTTCTACCGGTTATTCATTTATACTGGGTATTGGTGGTACTGCCATCGCTTCGGTGATGTTTTATATGTTGATTAAAAGAGCGGGTGCTGTTTTTTCTTCGATGGTTACTTATGCGATACCAATTGTTGCCATTGGCTGGGGACTTGTTTACGGGGAAAAGATTGGATGGAAACAAATTGGGAGCCTTGCGATCATTTTGGCGGGGGTGTATGTAGCAAACAGGAAAACGGGGGCGGGAATCGGGACTCGGCAATCGGGAATTAAGGATTGAAGTTTTTTATAAATTAGACAGCCGCTAAATTAATATTCAAAAATCAACGTACGATGTTCAATATTCAAAAAAAAGGCAGCATCGAACATTGAGTATTGTACGTTGAATATTGAATATAGGATTAGGTAGAATAAGCGCATAGCCTTTACTAGCTTTGGTTAGCATTTTTA
>JBDTLP010000043.1:0-40097 GCA_039934735.1 Ferruginibacter sp.
AAGCCATTGATATTTTAAAAGAAAGCAATCACAATAAGAAAAAGAAATTTCAATATTTAATAGAAGGATGGGGCGTTGATCTGCAAAGCGAACATGAACGTTATCTTGTAGAAAAACATTTTAAGAAACCCGTTATTCTTACAAACTATCCAAAAGAGATAAAAGCATTTTACATGCGCCAGAATGATGATGGTAAAACCGTTGCAGCCATGGATATACTTGCGCCTGGTATTGGTGAAATTGTTGGTGGTTCACAGAGGGAAGAGCGTATGGATAAGTTATTAGAGAGAATGAAAGAAATGCATATTCCCGCTGAAGAATTAGATTGGTATTTGGATACAAGAAGATTTGGCGCTTGCCCACACGCAGGTTTCGGATTGGGTTTTGAAAGACTTGTTTTATTTGTAACAGGAATGACAAATATCAGGGATGTGATTCCTTTTCCGCGTTATCCGAAGAGTGCTGCTTTTTAAAAAATTGGGTGTTTATAGTTTGGTGTGTTGAATACCAAACTATAAACACCAAACAATAATTACAGCTGATAAAAATTAATACTCCGCCATCGCTTTCAAAAAATCATCTTTACGTCGCGTAGAAACTTCCAACTCCGTTCCATCATTTAAAATCACAGATCCTCCTTTTCCTTTATTATAACTTTTTATACAAGACAGGTTAATAAGATCAGAATTGTGTATCCGGAAAAAATGATATTCCTGCAACATTTCTTCAAACTCCTTCAATGTTTTTGCAACAACAATTTTTTGTTTGTCTTTTTTATAGATCGTTGTATAGTTTACATCGCTGTGACAACGAATGATCTCATCTATATTTAAAAAAATAAGTTCATTGCCTGATGGGATCGTAATTTTTTTCTTTGGTGAACCTTGATTAAAATTAGTTTCAATCACTTTTGCCATTGATCTTGTATGAGCAATGGAAGTATTGGCGGCTTTGTCAATGGCTTCTTTCAGATCATCAGCATCAATGGGTTTTAATAAATATCCAATGGCGCTGAATTTAATTGCTTGTATCGCAAACTTATCATAAGCTGTTGTGAAGATGAGCTTGAAATTAATATCACCACATTCTCTTAAAAGATCGAAGCCGGTGCGATCATGAATTTGTACATCAAGAAAAACTAATTCCGGTTCTAATGTTTGAATGGCTTTGATCCCATCTTTTACTGTTTTGAAAGATCCTGCAATTTCAATTGTATCACTATGATTTTCTTTCAGCAATTTTTCAATCCTGTCAATACAATGTTGTTCGTCATCTACAATGATTGCCTTTATCATGATTTAAAATTTTGATTCGGAAGGTAATTGAAGTTCTGCTCTTAACCCTTGTGGTTTATCAATAAGTTGCACCGTTGCATTGGAGCCTTTAAGCTTGTTCAATATTTCTATCCGTGCTTTTGTAATTTTCATTCCCAGTGATGCATTCTTTGCCTGCTCATTTGGTTGCGTTGTGGAAGGTTGTTGCCTGCCAACGCCATCATCTTCAATCACACAATGAAGCATTCCGTTTATTCCCGAAATACTTATATCGATATGTCCCTTTCCTTCTTTTTTTGCAATACCATGCCAGATGCTGTTTTCTACAAATGGCTGAAATATCATTGGCGGCACCAGAATATTTTCGGTATCTACACCAGGCCCGATATTGATCTTGTATGAGAATTTATCATTCAGTCTTTTTGCTTCAAGCTGCATATATAATTCCAGCATCAGCAGGTCATCTGCAAGTGTAATTTCTTTCTTCTCTGAATTTTCCAATGTCATTCGCATCACTTTGGCAAACTTTGCCAGGTAAGCATCTGCTTCGCCTGGTTTATTTTTTATTATATAATCTCCAATGGAGTTTAAAGAATTAAAAATGAAATGTGGATTCATCTGCAGTCGCATTACTTTCATATTTGTTTCTGTAATCTCATTTTTCAATTCTGCATCTTTATGTTGCTGGCGAATATCCCTGTTGCGTTTATAAAAAATAAAACCGGCAATACCTGCTGCTAATAAAATTAAGCTTCCTGCAACGATTGATTCTTTTACTGTTTCCTGTCTTGCTATTTCTGCTCTTGAGATGATCTCTTTTTTTTCATGTTCGGCTTTTAAAGAATCTTCCTGTTTTGTAAACTCAAATTGCATTTCTATTTTCGTGATGGCTTGCTTTTTCTCGTCATTAATTATACTGTCTTTTAATACAATGAATTTTTCATAGGCTATTAATGACTGTTCATAATTTTTTTGATCCTTATAAATTTTACTCAGTGATTCCCATTCATCTACCTGGCTGGCAATATCTTCTGTGTTCTCTGAAAGCTGTAAACTTTTTTTATAATAATCAATGGCCGTTTTTGATTTATTAGCAGGAGCAATGTTTATTTTTTTTAAGATAGAATCCGGGGCCTTGTATATTACTTCTCCCATATTTGAGAAAATGATTGCCATATTATTTTGATCATCCATCTCTGTATAAATAGCCAGCGCCTTATTAAGGCAATCCAGTGCTTTTGAGTAATCCCTGGTTTTAATATATACAATTCCCATATTGGTCAATGCTCCTGCAACTCCTTTTGGATAATCATACTTTTCTGAAATTTCCACACTTTGCTTATAGAAAAACAAAGCGCTATCAACCTTGTCGATGTTATCGTAAGTATTGCCCAAGCTGCTGTATGCATCTGCCAGCGATCGATTTCTTCCCAGGTCGCGGAACATGGAGATTGCCCGGAATTGAAATTCCAATGATTTTTTATTGTTTTTTAGATATCTGTAAACAATTGATATATTCTGGCAACTGGTACCAATCCCTAATTTCTTTTTAAGCTTTTCTGCTAATGCCAGGTTTTCAAAATATATTTTTAATGCTTCGGGGTAATTCGACATGTCCATATAATCAACTGCCATACTGTTCCTGATTGCAAATAACTTCGATTTATCTGTATTGTTTCCAAAAACAGCTTCTGCCTGTCTGAACATTTCAAGAGAATTTCCATAGTCGCTTTTTGCCTGGTAATTAATGCCCTTATTATAATAGGCTTCAAGTAACAGTAAACCATTATTCAATTTTTTCGCAAGAATAATTGCTTCTTCTGCAAATTTTAAACCTTCTGTAGGATTTAGCTGGTAATAGGAATAGGAAATATCATTTAAAGCATGAAGGCGGATTGTATCTTCTGTTGTATGTGTTTTTAAAACTTTATTTAAAGAATCAATTTCATGTTGTTGTGCCGAAGAGGCTATAAAACTTAAAACAAAAAAAATAACAAAACTCGTTCGTATAACTGGCATGGGTATTAAAAATATGTTGGTAATGAAAGATAAAACATATCATTCATATATTAATTCTATACATTAAAAAATAGAAATTTTTAAAGATTGGTAATCAAACATGTTTTCCTTTTATTAAATCTCAAAAAATAAATGCTGTGCTGCAATAAATAAATGGCGTTGACAGGAAGTTGTTCCATGATATAAGTTTGTTATCAATATAACATGAGCATCATGAAAAAGATAACGACCTACTTATTGATCCTTCCTTTACTAGCTGTTTTATTAATGAGCTGTTCAAAAACCGCTGATGAAGCAACCTGGGAAAAGTACGGTATAAAAGATTTTATAGAATTTAAAATTGACGGGCAATCATATCGAATGGAAGAAGAGGGATCGGGCAATTCCGATTTTATTAGTAGCGTGGCAAACCAATCCCGGCCACAGGAATCACAATATGCTTTGCAAATCAGTTTTACACACGCTGTAACCACGGAAAGTATGGCTATTTCTGTATTTGACTACGCAGTTATAAACCAGTTTCATTATAATATATCTGCTGGTGATCATAGAATTTTTACTTATACAATGCCTGATGGAAACCAGTATCGCCTAAGTAATTCTTCCTATGGAAGCATTGATTTTTCAAATATTGATATAACCCTAAACCATCGAGTAGAAGCAACATGTCAAATGACGAACATAGGCCTGGTGGATAAAGAAGGAAATGTGATTTCTTCGGGACATGTTTTAACTGGCGGCAGAACAAGGGCGAATATTTAATGATCCTGTTTGCTCCAGGAGATTTTTAATCCGTGCCCTTTTTTTAAACAAAACAAATTCATCCGGCATGAAAACCATTACAGCAGGAGATTGTGGCTATCATTTATTTTGCCTGAGGGGCGAGGTTTCTGTTAGTAAACACGTTGTGACCAGCCAATATATTGAAATAAAAGAAAAATTTCCTTCTGCAAAATATTCACGGGCTGAAATATGTATTGTAAATCATCCCTCCAATACGGGCAGCATTTTTATAACAGATAATAACGGTACCACGCATAGCATTTTTATAAATGAAATGGAACTGGTTTGTCTTGAACGTGATGAAGTGATTGCAGTATGGTCAATTGGAAATGCAGATAAAAGAGGGCCGGTGATTGCGATTAAAAACCTAAAAACGACGCAGTCCTTTTTTTTCGAAGCTGCATTAAAAAAAATGTATCGCAACACATTGGTTTATCTTTTTTGTGTATCATTCTCTGCTATTGCAGGAATTGGAAGCAAAAGTTATTCATGTGCATTTTTGATGATCATCCTGGGATTGGCTGTTGCTTATTGCATTAAACAATACCTGGCTTACTTGTGGGCCGATAAGTTTAAAAAGAATTTTGATTTTGAGATTGGTTGGTAGTGCCTCAAATAATAAATAGGGATACGCAAATAATCAATACAGGTTTTGACAACCATTTCTTCATAATAGTTTTACATCAGATCTATTATTCACGATCATCAACAATATTTATTATCAATTAAACTACTTTTTATGAACAACATTAAATTTACCGGCGCAAACATCGCGGCTGCATTATTGGTTCTTGCTTACTTTTTTCCATGGGCAGGTGCAATGACTTTATCATTGTCAGGTTTTTCTATTACTTCCAATGGGATTTCTCCGGGAATGCTTGCCGGTGCTATTAATGGCTTGCCAAGATTTTTCATGATACTAGCTATCCTTGTTCCTGCAGGAGGAGCCATTATTCTTTACCAGAATATAACAGGCAATAAAAAATTCGATCAATTTTACAAGCCTGCTCACATTGTACCAGCTCTTTATTTGATCCTTGGTATTGTTGGCCTTTATTTTAAAATGAAACCCGATGCTCCTGCAGTTGATGGAGGAATGTTTGGACAAATGTCAAGACGTATGAGCGATATGACTCCCGGTGCTTTTGATATTTTAAGTTTTGGTATTTATTTAAGCCTTGCCGCTGCTGTTTATTTATTGCTGGTGAGTTTTGGAAAAATAAAAGATAAGGAATATTATAAATCTAATGCCGAAACTGTTAAAAATAATGAGAAAACCGATTTATAATAAATATTGTCAACCTCTGCATTTTAATTATCTTTTACCAAAACATTTTGTATGAAAACAAAACTAATCTTGTTTGTATTGGGCATCTTTTATGTTAGCCTGGCGAGTGCTAAAATTTGGCGGGTAAATCTATTATCAAATGTAGGAGGAACAGCCGCTTATCCTGTTTTCAACAATCTCAATGATGCCAATAGCGCTGCAAATGATGGAGATACGATACACCTGGAAGGCATACCACCCGGTACAAACCGATATCCTGCTGCGATAATAACTAAAAGATTAATCATAATTGGTACGGGGTTTTTCCTGGATGAAAATATCAATACATCCTTAAATCAATATTCTTCCAGGATCGAATCCGTACAATTTTCTTCGGGTTCGTACGGTAGTAAGTTAATAGGAGTATGGATATACCCCTCAGGGGCTCTTTATATTTATACCGGGGCGATTACTATACAACGTTGTAAAATTGATAGCCGTATTTCTATATACGACTCTTCTTTTATACCACTTTCTGATATTGTAATAATCGGAAATTTTTTTGACGATAATGGTTCAGGCAGCAATTCAGCAATCGTCATGAACTCAGGTAATTCACCGGCCGGATTAATTATAAAAAATAATATTTTTAAAAGGCGGCTCTTATTGCAGTATAACACAACTGTGGGTACAATAGAACAATGTGATAATAATGTTTTCAACGCTCCAAATACAACGCTGTTATTTAATTCAAACTCTTGTCATAATAATATAATTAGAGCAGATAATGTAATTGTTCAGGTAGGCACAACAAACCCGACAGGCGTCTCATATAATACCAGTTCACCGTTAAGTGGCCTGTTAGGAAGTGCTTCGGAAAATAATATTTATGTAGATATGAATACGCTGTTTGTTAGCCCCGTTACTTCTTCTGATGGAATATATAAATTAAATCCCGGATCTGCATTAGGAGATGACCATGTAACAGAACGTGGTGTCTTTGGCGGTTCGGCCAGGCCATACTATTATACACTTTCAGGTCTGCCTCCCATTCCGATCATCTACCAAATGTCGGGTTCGGGTATTGTCGACGCGGCTGGATTGCCAGTCTTTATTCATGCTAAAACAATTCAATAAGTAGCCAATGAAAAAAATAACACTAATTATCGGATCAATAATATTGCAAACAATGGCCTTTTCGCAAAATATTATTAAGGGAGAATATTTTGTTGATAATGATCCTGGCTTCAGCCTTGCCATTCCCTTCTCTGTAAATCCACAAAGCGATCTTCTTCTTGATTCTGTTTTGCATCCTGCATCGATTTTACCAGGCTATCACAAATTATATATGCGTTTCAGGGATGACGATGGTAACTGGTCACACACATTGAGGCGAAATATCGAAGTAATAAATAGCAGTAGTTTTCTGATTTCGGGTGCCGAGTATTTTTTTAATGCTGATCCGGGTATAGGTAATGCAAACAGCATCTATTTCACAAATACTTCTACTGATGGAAGCTTTACATTTAAAATTCCGATAGAGAATATTCCTGTTGGCGCCCATACATTATACATAAGATCGAAAGACAGTACAAATTTAAATTACAGCATTACCCAGTGGCAACGTGATTCTATTATAACTACAACAGGTGTTGATAGCCTTTGGAGCCATCCGGCAACATGGAGCAGCAATAAAGTTCCCGATGCAAATACGAATGTTTTGATTTATCATAATGTTGTGGGGGATACTGCTGGTTTATGTAAATTCTTGTATATAAGTAATCTGGGAAGGTTAAGGGTTGAAGCTGGCAAAAGCGTTTATATATCTGGACAATAAATATAAAATCGTAAAATAAATTTAGGCTTTCCCTGGAATATCGCTAGTAAAATCTCAAAAGTAATTTGCGTGTGATTAATATTATTTATAGACCATTCTAATCTAAGACCGCACTAACCTGCGGTTTTTTTTATTGCGCTACAAATAGGATATTTATAGTCTTTACTTAACGATAGATATGCGTCCTACTAAAAAATACCTCGATTATATTTTAAACCCGCTTGAACTTTTGCGGACCAAAAAGGTTTTACATGTAAACCCTACCATTGCCCCATCCAGGGAAGAGCCGGCAGAAATTAAGATAACGGTGTATGAATATGATAAGAACAAATCTGAGTGTATTGAATTGAAAAGCATTTCTGAGTGTTTTTCTTTTCTTCATACAACTTCAAATACCTGGATCAATATAGATGGTTTAAGAAAAGATGATATTGAAAAAGTGTGCAGTCAGTTTGGGATACACCAGCTTATTACGGAAGATATTTTAAGCATTGGTCAACGGCCAAAAATGGATGACATAAATGGAATTGTATTTTGCCTTCTTTACATGCTATATTTTAATGAAAAAGATTCTGCAGTAGAAACAGAACAAATCAGTATCATTCTTGGAAAAAATTTCGTGATTAGTTTCCAGGAAGATGCATCAAGAGATGTGTTTGATAGTTTAAGAGATAAGATGAAAGTGAGCGGTTCCAAAGTAAGACAGAATGCTGCTGATTTTTTATATTATTCCTTGATAGATCTTATTGTAGATCATTTTTATGTGGTGATGGAAAAGCTGGGTGAAAAAATGGAATTGCTGGAAGAAGACATCATGCGAAATCCTGATAAACGCAGCCTGGTTAAGATCACGATATTGCGTAAGGAAATGATCGTGCTAAAAAGAAATGTAGCCCCGGTAAGGGATATCATAAATGGAATTTTACGCGGGGAAAGTGAACTGATTGAAGAAAAAACGCAAAAATATTTTAAAGATATTTATGATCATATCGTACAAGCCAATGACCTTGCCGAAAACTATCGTGATATGATGATGAACATGCAGGACCTTTACCTTAATACAGTGAATTTAAAACTCAACGAGGTGATGAAGGTAATGGCAATTGTAACCTGTCTGCTGGCACCCGCAACCGTTATAGGTGGTATTTTTGGAATGAACTTTCAAACAATCCCGCTGCTGCATAATCATTGGGGATTTTTTATTTCCGTTGGACTTATGATCTTAATTCCGGTATGGATGGTATTTGCTTTTAAAAGAAGGGGATGGTTTTAATCTCTCCTTTCCTCCGAAGGAGAGGAGTTGGGAGTGAGGCTTTTTTCTTTTTTAAAAACAGGCACGGTACTGCATGGTTCTCCATACATAATACTTTTTACTACGGGCCTCAGCAATTTTGTTATTTCAATATAGGCTTCTTCTGGTACCGGCATTTCACCACAGCCTTTTATTACAACCCTTTTATCAGCAAAATCATTTACATCAATTGCGCTGATGCTTTTTAATAATAATTTGATTCTCGCCTGTTCTTCATTGGCAAATACAATTTCTTTTGCAACAGGCTGCAACACTGATGCTGCAAGCATATAAGCCCACATGGGTATAACTGCATCTGCAGAACATGTAATAGCAGCGATCTTATTATTGTAAATAGATGAATCCAACGATTTGATTGATTCCCGGAAATCTTTTTCTTTTAATATTAATCCCATAAAAAGATAATCCTTCATATCAAATAAAACGATGGCTTCTTTTGGATAATATTTTTCCAGGTCCAATGTGAGTATCCCACTTTCTGCAACTTTGTTTTTAAACACTTCGCTCATCATGTAAAATTAGACCAATTTAAATTACCTGCTCAATGAGAGATTATCGAAATAGGATAATTATAGACCGCACAAAAAAACAGCCGGCTCTTTTAAGAAGCCAGCTGCTCAACTGATTTATATATTATTAAAAATATTTACTGCGGTTATCTGTAATATCTGCCGGCTTTTTAAGTCCTTCAAACCATGAATTCACCTGGTTACGCAACGTTGATTTTTTTGTGTTTTCCTGTGTTGCAATTACTTCTGGGGTATCTGCAGGCTTTGACTGGATGCCATTTACTTTAATAAAATAGACAGCACTTGTTCCTTCAATTGGAGGAGAAATTTTTGTTTGATATTCTTTATTAAATGCTGCCCCGATAATTTTTGATTCAACTCCCAGGCCATTAACGATCTGTGCTGACATGGTCAATGAAGAATCAGCACCTACCTGTTGTACCTGCTTGTTATTTGCTGTTGCAATTGCTTCAAGTGTGCTTGTGTTGCTACCAACTTTCTTAATTATGGCAGCAGCTTTTTTCCTGTTCCTTATAATGGCTTCACAACCTGATCTTGCAGTTGCTGCATCCTGTGTTCCCTTATCATTTATCTTGTCAATTACTGCAACTATATATTGATTTCCGTTGCTGATATCAAATGGTTCACTAACATCTCCTTTCTTTGCTTCAAAAACCCAACGAACCAGGTTACGTGAATCCTGTAATGCGCCTACTGAAAAATCATTCTCCTTAACAAGCGTTGGTACCTGGGTTAGTTTAAGGCCATTCTTGGAAATATACTTATTAAGGTTTTCAATATTTTTTTCAGCAGAAGCTTTAGTTGCTTCCAGTTGTGCTTTATTAAGTGTTTCATCACTGGCAGTAATTTCTTTTGCCATGTAAGCAAGTTTATATGCAGGCTTAAAATCTTTCTGATTCATAACTTCGGTAACGTGATAACCGAATTGTGTTTTTACAACAGCTCTTGAACCCGTTGGATGTGTAAAACAATATTCGTTGAATTCCCCAACCATTGATCCGTAACCGAATGTGCCAAGGTCACCACCTTTGGTCTTGGTTCCATCTGTACCATATTGTAAAGCCAGTGCTGCGAAATTAGCTCCCGCACTTATTGCATTATTAATACTATCCGCTAGTTGGTGGGCAGTAGAATCAGCCATTATTTGTTTTCCTGTTTGTTGATCATTCACTGGGATTAATATATGCCTTGCCGTAACGCTATCGGGTAACTCTTTTGAACCAATCATTTTTGCAAGTACATAAGCACCTTTATCTACATAAGGGCCATATACTGCGCCTGGCGATAATTTAGTAATGGTATCTGCTACTGTAGCTGTTATTTTTGACTTTGGGGTATACTCATCAGCATACTCAATGGTGGAAGTATTTTTTGTAACAAAAGCCCTTGCATTGCTGTCTGCTGCAAATGCATCTTTTAAACCAGCAATAAATGTACTTGTTCTTGTACTGTCATCACCATTTGGCAACTGGCTGAATGATACATAAGAAATATTACGACCTTCCTCCTGTTTAAACATTTCTTTATGTTTCGAAACATAGTCGTTTACTTCTGCATCCGTTACTGTAATGGTGCTATCAATGATGTCTGAATAAGGAAGCATTACATAAGATATGGTAGCGAAGTTTTTTGCTTCTGTATTTTCTTTTTGTTGCATCCATGAAGGATAATATACAGCTGCATTTAAAAGGCCGGTATATTTTGATACTGTTGCAGTAATTTTTAATGGGTCTATTATTTGTGCATCTATCTGCTCTCTTTGGTCGCCTTTAAATTTCTTGATATTGGCCAAAGCAGACTGGGCTTTTTGTACATTTAATTTACCAGTTAGAGAATCTGTCATTCCTGGTTCTTTCAATAAAGGATTATTTGGATCATTACTTAATAATATATCCCTTAATTCATTTGAGGTAAATTCGATACCTAGCTTTTTTGTTTCGGCATAGAATATTTTTTCAGCTATCATCTGGTTCCACATTTGTTCACGCACTTGTTGGGTTTGTCCTCTTTGACCGCGTTGCTCCTGCATATCTTCGGATTGTTTAACTCTTTTATTAAACTCTCCCAATTCAATACTTTCACCATTAACCTTACCAACAGAGGATGATAAAGAACTAAAAAGTTTATTGCTTCCCTGCTTTGCATCCATTAATATAAAGCCGATCAAACTTAAGGCGATCACGGCAATTACAATTGCTGTACCCTTATCACGAATACTTTGAATAATTTGCATAGTACTTACTTGTTAGATTTTTGGAGGGCAAAAATAGGGTAAAAAAGGATATTAATGTGGAAAAAAAGAGCATATCTATCAGTAAATTATGGCTATATACACCCAATTTTATAAAAACCAGTCAATTTTTGCAGAAAATTAAAAATTATCTTTTCACATCTCCTTTGTGAATAACCGCTCATTTAGGTGGATATCTATCATTTTCATCATTTCAAAATATTATAAATTGGGGCATAAGTAGGCGGACCGGCTTTTGGGAAAATTAAAATGTGGGTATCCATCATTTTATACATCCTGTATTAACATCGATATTTTAAAAATGACTCATTATATTTTCCCCCGTTGATCTTATTAACAGTTGTTAATTATTTTTATAAAATATTGAAGAAAGCAAGGCTGGTATGTTGTATTAAGAAATTTATTTCATTTTTTAAAATGTTAACTTACTGTGGATCGACGTGGATAAACTAAAATTTTTAATTTTACAATAGCTAAGCAAAAATTTGTTTCCACTTATTAACAGCCCTAATAGTAATAAGTGATTATATAAATAAATAGTATTAATACATATTATGGTAGATATTAACAATGAAAAAATCCGGGAATTGCTCATTTCTGAAAAAGGTTTCCTGGATGTGGATATAGACGTAAGGCTTGATTTGTTTTCTGAAATTGAAAAATTGAAAAAAGAAAAAAATGCAATCATTCTTGCGCATTATTACCAGGAGCCGGATATTCAGGATGTAGCAGATTATATTGGTGATAGTCTTGGGCTGTCTCAAAAAGCGGCAAGTACCGATGATGATATTATTGTTTTTGCAGGCGTACATTTTATGGCGGAGACAGCTAAAATATTAAATCCATCTAAAAAAGTTTTGTTACCTGATTTGAATGCTGGTTGTTCATTGAGTGATTCTGCACCCCCGGCTTTGTTTAAATTATTTAAGGATAAACATCCCGATCACCTGGTGATTACCTATATAAACTGCAGTGCGGGTATGAAAGCATTGAGTGATATAATCTGTACTTCTTCCAATGCCCAAAAAATAGTGGAGAGTTTACCTGCAGATCAAAAGATCATTTTTGCGCCGGATAAAAACCTGGGAGCCTACATCAATAAGCAAACAGGCAGAAATATGCTATTATGGAATGGATCCTGCATGGTGCATGAAATTTTTAGTCTTGAAAAAATTACAAAACTTAAAATCAGGCATCCAAAAGCAAAATTGATCGCACATCCTGAATGTGAAGAACCTGTATTGGCGATTGCAGACTATATCGGCAGCACCACGGGACTTTTAAAATTTACGCAGCAGGATATAGGTAAAGAATTTATAGTGGCAACAGAGACCGGTATAATGCACCAGATGCAAAAGTTGAATCCTGATAAAACTTTCATACCTGCGCCTCCAAATAATAGTTGTGCCTGCAATGATTGCCCTTATATGAAATTAAATACATTGGAAAAATTATACCTATGTATGAAATATGAGCAACCAGAAATTACAATGGATGAAGCTTTAAGACTTGCTGCAAAAAAGCCAATTGATAGAATGTTAGCAATTAGTGCTCAGTATGGATTATAAATTTACATCAGGATACTTGTCAAACTTAAAACAGGTTTTTTGATAGAATATTTTTTGTCATTTTTTTAATGAGAAAATATCTTTTGTAAATTTTGGTAATCAAATTTACTTTCGTTGCTCTAAAATATAAAATGAATATGGGTATACCTACCGTTGATCTTGCAGATTTTTTAAGTGCTGATTTAAAAAGAAAAAACAATTTTGTTCAACAACTAGGCAAAGCATATGAAGAAGTTGGTTTTGTTGGTGTAAAAAATCACGGACTTACGGATAAACTGATTGCAGATCTTTATAAATATGTACAGCAATTTTTTTCACTTCCACTTGATCAAAAGAGAAAATATGAAATACCGGAAATGGCTGGTCAACGTGGTTATACAAGTTTTGGAACAGAGCACGCAAAGGGTAGTGATGCACCGGATTTAAAAGAATTTTTTCAATATGGCCAGGTTGCAGCAGGTAAATTCACGGAAGAAATTTATCCGCCAAATGTAAAAGTGGACCGGGTAGAAGGATTTAATGAAACATTTGATGATGCCTTCAGATCTTTTGAAAGATCCGGAACAGCTTTGTTACAGGCAATCGCTTTATACCTTGGTTTGGATGAATTTTATTTTGATCAGTATGTGCAAAATGGTAATTCTATTTTAAGATCGATTCATTATCCTCCAATAACACACGAACCTAAAAGTGCGATAAGGGCTGAGCAACATGAAGATATTAATCTTATAACTTTATTAATTGGCGCTTCTGCAGACGGTCTGGAAATACTTGCAAAAACCGGTGAATGGGTAGCGGTTACATCTTTACCAGAACAGATTGTTGTAAATGTTGGTGACATGCTCCAAAGATTTACGAATAACAAATTATGCAGTACAACACATCGCGTTGTAAATCCTGACAGATCATTATGGCATACAAGCCGTTTTTCAATACCATTTTTTCTGCACCCAAAAGGAAGCATGAGTTTAAAATGTCTTGAATCCTGCATGGACGATAAGCATCCGAAAGCATATGTAGATGTTACGGCGGGGGAATATCTCGATGAAAGATTGCGGGAAATTGGATTAAAAAAATAAAAGGATTAATTTTTTTATTTGAAAATGTTGCGACACATACCGTTTCTTAAATCAGTATTGTTATATACACTTACTGCTTTCGGTGGCCCGCAGGGGCATTTAGGAATGATGTTGAAAACATTCGTGAATAAACGCAGATATATTTCTGAAGAAGAACTGATCGAATATAATTCTTTCTGCCAGCTTTTACCAGGAGCATCTAGTACACAATTAATAACACTCATTGGATATAAAAGAGGTGGTGTACTTTTAGCTGTTGTTACACTGCTTATTTGGATATTTCCCGCATGTTTATTAATGGGATTTCTTTCTTTTCTACTAACCCATTTTACCGATAGAAGCGTGACGGAAAGTTTATTCAAGTTTATTCAACCAATGGCAATTGGGTTTTTAGGCTACGCAGCAGTTAAAGCTTTTTCGATATCTGTAAAAAATATTATTACACAGATTATCATGTTGATTGCAATGCTCTTTACTTATTTTCTTTTTAAAACACCCTGGGTATTTCCAATATTAATTATTAGCGGCGGTATTGCGACAAACTTCAGTAATAAGCGTATACCCATGCAGGTTGCTATTAAGCCAAGACAAATCCGCTGGACAAATATTTGGTTGTTTCTAATGATCTTTACCATTGCCGGGATATTGAGTGAAACAGCACGTAAACAAGATTGGCCCAATAGAAAAGCATATAACTTATTTGAAAACTTTTATCGTTTTGGAAGTTTTGTTTTTGGTGGCGGAGATGTATTATTGCCTATGATGCTTGATCAATATGTTGCTCGTCCTAACTCACCTAAAGTAATAGAAAAAAACCCTAATGCTATACGGTTGGAAAAAACAGACCTGCTTACAGGTTACGGCATGGTAAGGGCTATTCCTGGACCCGTATTTTCTGTAGCATCTTTTGCCGGTGGAATGGCATTGGAAAAGGAAGGTTATAAAATGCAACTACTCGGATGTATTTTGGGATCAATAGCGATTTTTCTTCCAAGTGCCTTACTGGTTTTATTTTTCTTTCCGGTTTGGCAATACTTAAAGAAATATGTAATTGTTTATCGGGCACTTGAGGGCATTAATGCGGTAGTAGTAGGCGTTATGTGGGCGGCTACTTTATATTTACTCGGAGGAATACAACTCAATCATATTAATACTGTTAGTATAATGAGTATTGCTGTTATCGTTGTATCCTTTTTATTACTCCGGTATACAAAAATACCAGCTCCGGTAATTGTGCTATGTTGTTTGCTTCTTGGATGGATTTTCTAATGAGGATAAGTAATAGTGATTCGCTTCAATTTCTTCCTTTACGTTATCTGGCACAAAGTACCGAATTGATTTCTCTGCAGCAAGTAGGTTACGTATATGCGTAGACGAAATTTCCAGTAATGGGGCATCAAGGATTTTTATTGAAGCATTTAGTGTATTTACAATATCGAATCGGGGTCTTTTGTAAATGTATATCTGGTAATCTTTTGCAATAAGCGGGGCATTTTTCCATTGCGGAAAATTTTGAAAACTATCACTGCCCATGATAATTATAAATTCACGTTCCGGGTATTTTTCTTTTAAGTAGGTAAGGGTATTTATTGTGTACGAAGGCTTGGGCAATTTAAATTCTACATTACTTGCTTTTATATTTTTTTCTCCATCAAGGGCTGTTCTTACCAGGTTAAGCCTATGGTTTTCATTAAGCAATGTTTGAGAATTTTTGAAGGGATTTTGCGGGGAAACTACTAACCAAACTTCAGTTAAATCTGTATTAGAAACTATATGGTTAGAAATGATAAGATGGCCTACATGAATTGGATTAAAAGAACCAAAATATAAACCTATTTTCATATTATATATATTATTTATATTTAAATCATCTCTTCTACAATGATGTTTTCAGCTTCATTTAATCTCAGGCTTAATTGGTATCCGGCAACAGTTATAGAGATTGGATCTTTGAAGGGTGAAATTTGTGTGACAGTAATTATTTCTCCAGGTACACAGCCCATTTCCATTAATTTTAGAAAAATATCATCGTTCACAAAAGATTTAATAATAACTTTTTTCCCAATTTTGATTTCAGATAATTTTTTTGTCATTTCTTTCAAATAGGTTAGAATGTAAAAGTAAGAGTTAAGCCTTCTATATAATTTCGATATTAGAAATAATCAATTATGCCCATTAGCTTCCATTTTCAAAAAAAGACTTCACTTAAAAACCGAAGGGTACTAAAACAATTTATATCCTGGATTTGTGAAAAGGAGAAACGGGAACTAAAAGCTTTGGATTTTATTTTATGCGATAATGAATATATGTTGTGTATTAACAGGGATTTTTTGAAGCACGATTTTTTTACTGATATTATAACCTTCGATATGTCTGAAAACGCATCGGCTCGAATTTCCGGAGAAATTTATATAAGCAGTGATATGGTTGCCGATAATGCCTTGGAATATAAATCCGTGTTTTCAAATGAATTGCATCGTGTTATATTTCACGGTGTTTTACATTTGTGCGGATACAACGATAAAACGCCAAAGCAGAAAATAGTGATGAGAAGAAAGGAAAATTTTTATTTAATAGCCTTCGCAAAATATCTATCAGACAGCAAAAGTAACTTGGTATATTGAATGTTTCACGAAACACAGTTTCACCCAGAAACATAATATTTTATTCTGAGATAATCAAATTTCTAATATATTTCCTCAATTAAATTGTTCCACGAATCACAGTTTCAACCTGAAACAATTATTATATTTGAAAGATGGCGAGAAAAAAATGGACTGCAAAAGAAGAGATCACGGACTCAGTCTTAAAATTTCGGGAGAAAAGAAAATGGCAATTAGCATTGAGGAGATATGTTCTTGAACGAAATCCTTCACAAGTCTACGCACCTTATTTTGGATTGGATATAGAAAACTATAGAAAATGGATCGAATTACAGTTTTTTGAAGGACTAAATTGGGACAATTTTGGATCCCAATGGCAATTTGACCATATCGTTCCAGTTGCTTATTTCGATTATTCAGATGCAGAAGACCTTGTACTTTGCTGGAACTTTATAAATATACGGGTTGAAAAATTAGATTTAAATAAAGTACGTGGAAATCGAATTGATGTAATTGCTGTTAAGCCATACTTTGAAGCTTTATATAATAAAACAGGCTATTCTCTTTGTCTTAAGATGTTAGGTAAAATTGAAGGGATTATTAATTCTAATATAGTTTCGGAACCTTCTTTAGAAAAATTCATCATTGATAACAGGACGGATTTAGAAAAGCTAAAAACCCTTTCTTCAGAACAATTTCTACGCATTAACAAAGGGATGAACTTAAGTGACCTATTCCTGGAGCAGGAAATTATCCGGAAATTCGGATAATCGATGTGCCTTTTAATAATAACAAGCAGTATAGTACCTTTGCACCTATGTTTTCTTCATACGATATAATTGTAGTTGGTGCCGGACATGCCGGATGTGAGGCTGCTGCTGCCGCCGCAAATTTGGGTAGCAAAGTCCTTTTGGTAACAATGAACATGCAAACAATTGCTCAGATGAGCTGTAACCCGGCCATGGGAGGAATTGCAAAAGGACAAATTGTAAAAGAAATAGATGCACTTGGTGGTTATAGTGGTATTGTTACCGATAAGAGCATGATACAATTCAGGATGCTTAATCGTTCAAAAGGACCGGCAATGTGGAGCCCAAGAGCTCAAAATGATAGAATGCTATTTGCTTCAACCTGGAGGGAAATGCTTGAGAATACTCCTAATGTTGATTTTTACCAGGACACGGTTAACGGTTTAATAGTAGAAGAAAACAAAGTAAAGGGAGTTATTACAGGCTTGGGCCATCATATTTATGCAAAAGCTGTTGTACTAACTAATGGAACTTTTTTGAATGGGGTAATCCATATTGGCGAAAAGAACTTTGGAGGAGGAAGGGTAGCGGAGAAAGCAGCCACAGGTATAACCGAACAATTGGTAAGCCTTGGATTTGAATCAAATAGATTAAAGACTGGAACACCCCCAAGGGTAGATGGTAGAAGCCTTGACTATTCGAAAATGGAAGAACAGAAAGGGGACGAAGAGATTGTCGGCTTTAGTTATTTATCAAAACCAGCATTAAAATCCGGGGACCAAAGGAGTTGCTGGATAACATACACTAGCCAGGAAGTTCATGATATTTTAAAAAAAGGGTTTGAATCAAGCCCAATGTTTAAAGGAAGGATACAAGGAACAGGACCAAGATATTGCCCAAGCATCGAAGACAAAATAAATCGCTTTGCAGAACGAGACCGCCACCAGCTATTTGTTGAACCCGAAGGTTGGAATACTGTAGAAATATATGTGAATGGATTTTCAACCTCCCTATCGGAGGATGTTCAACTGCAGGCACTTAGATTAGTACCGGGCTTTGAAAACTGTAAAATGTTCAGGCCAGGATATGCAATAGAATATGATTATTTTCCACCAACCCAATTAAAGTTCAGTCTTGAAACAAAGTTAATTGACAGCTTGTTTTTTGCTGGTCAAATAAATGGAACAACCGGTTATGAAGAAGCAGCTTGCCAGGGATTAATGGCAGGAATCAACGCTCACCAAAAGAGCATTAACCAGGAACCCCTTGTATTAAAAAGAAGTGAAGCATATATAGGAGTACTAATAGACGATCTTATTAATAAAGGAACTGATGAACCGTACCGGATGTTTACCAGCAGGGCAGAATTCAGAACCTTACTCAGGCAAGACAATGCAGATATACGGCTTACAGAGATCAGTTACAGGCTTGGCTTGGCAAGCCAGGAAAGAATGGAAATGCTTCAAAAGAAAAAGAAGGAAGTAGAGGAGATAAAAACAATACTGCAACAAATTAGCCTTGATGGCAAAGATGCGAATGACTATTTAAATAGCGTCTATTCATCTCCGTTACTAATGAAACAAAAAGCAGCCCAGGTATTATTAAGGCCAGGTATTAACCTTAAAGCAATGATTGAAAATATCGCACCTCTAAAAGAAAAATTAAATGAATATAATGCTGACGTTATAGAACAAGCAGAGATACAGATCAAGTATGACGTATATATTGAAAAGGAAAAAGAACTGGTAGATAAAATGAGTCAGCTTGAAAATTTGTCAATACCAGAAAATTTTAATTACGACAAGCTTATTTCATTGAGCAATGAAGCCAGGCAAAAGTTTATGAAAATTCAACCTCGTACACTTGGACAGGCATCACGTATTTCTGGCGTTAACCCCAGTGATGTGCAGATCCTGATGGTTTATATGGGTAGATAATTGTAAAATTAATTCCGAACGTTTATGATGGAAAAGCAACATGTTTTTTCTGAAATCCAATTAGAACTTGATCAGTCAGGGCTTGCCATTAGTACTATAGATATGGACAGGCCCTGGGGCGGATTTTTTGTAATTAAAGAAAACGATGCTCAAAAATTTATAGAAAAATATTTTCCCGATCTTAATAAAGATGAGTTATTAAAGGGAAGGTTGAGCCCTAAGATTTTACTCGTTGCTCCTAATAAAAAATTAAGCTGGCAGTATCATTCCAGGAGATCGGAAATATGGAAATTAATTGAAGGAGATGCAGCTGTTGTTACAAGTGATACAGATATAGAAAATAAAACCACGTCTTTAAAAATAGGTGATACGATTACCTTAAAAAAGGGAGAGCGACATCGACTCGTTGGTTTGGAAGTATGGGGTATTGTTGCAGAAATATGGTTACATACTGATGTCAACCATCTAAGCGACGAAGACGATATTGTAAGATTGCAAGATGATTTTGGCAGATAATTATATATCATCCGTGTTAATATCCACGGTTTTATCGGAAGCAATTATCCATCTTAATTCCCCATAGCTGGCGAAGGGCATTTGTTCTTTTAACAATGTTAATGACTTATTTTCTGAAGAATTTATTATATCCCGAATTTTTTGTTGCTTATTTTTATCCAGGAGTTCGTCTATATTTAATTCACCTGTTTCGATAAAATGAGCAAAATGACCTTCAATTGTAGAGACCGTAAGGTTTCTTTCTTTAGAAATTTCTAAAATTGATTTTCCTGATCTGTATAGATCAAAACTTGTCTTTTTAGTATCGGGTTTTGCCGATCTGGTCTGAGTTGAAGTTGAGGCTGGTGCTTTTACCCTTTTTATATTCTTTGCCGGCTCAATTAAATTGCTATTATCGAGCCCATGCAATTCGCAATAATCTTTGATAATATTAATAAAATCTTTTCCAAACTGTTTTATTTTAACTGCGCCAAAGCCATTGATACTGGAAAGTTGTTCCAAAGTACACGGAAGATACCTTGTCATTTCTTCAAGTGATTGGGTTTTACAAACCATGTAAACGGCAACATCTTTTTCAGTAGCAATCTGATTGCGCTTATCTTTTAAGTCATTATAAAGATCAGGATACATAATATCCTGCGATACAAAATTCGATTTACCTGAATATGCATTTACAGGAAACACATCTTTTCTAAATGCAGCCTTTATCTCGTTATACTTTGAAAGAAAAAATCCTTCCCTGCAACCACTTAATAAATGAACTTGATAAGACAAAGCATCAAAAATTTTCTGAAGCTTTGTATTATAATCCTTAGCCAGCTGACGATTATCAGTAACTGCAGGCGACTTCAAAAGTTGTTTTTTTACTTTATCGTTTTCAATAAAAAACCATTCAGCTGCTTTTTTAAAACGTTGTTGAAACAGATCATTCTCTTCGGGTAAACTATCCTGATAAAAAAGCTCATTTAAAACGACTTCGAATTTTTCACTATGCTTATTAAATATGTCAACCTGGTTTTTAATGGAAATAAGCCATTCCGATACTGCAGATCCCAAAACATTATTTTCTTTAACCCAGGAAGAAAGATCTTTTATGAGGTTTTCAACATTTTTGAAATTAAATAACTGAAATATGATCTCTTGTTGATATTGCTTTGTGGCATTAAATAAGATCTGCTCCTGCAGCTTACTGCTTTGTTGCTTCGTTGCAAAATCCACAATGCGTGCATCACTTTGCAGGCTATTATAAGAAATTTTGCTGTGCAGTATAATTCCATCCAAAGAAGTACAGCGACTTAACGCTACATATACCTGACCGGGAGCAAAGGCGCTTCCTGCATCAATGATTGCATTTTGAAAAGTAAGGCCCTGGCTTTTATGTATGGTAATCGCCCAGGCAAGCCTTAATGGATACTGAGTAAAAGAACCAAGTTCCTCTTCTTCGATCTGCTGTGTTTTGTGATTGAGCGAATATTTAATGTTCCGCCAGGTTTCCTTTTTTACTTCTATCATTTGAGAAAAGCCATCCTGATTGCACCTTACCCAAATTTTATCATCTTCAATTTTTTCAATAATGCCAATCTTTCCATTATAATAGCGTCGGATCTTTTCCATATCATTTTTGAGGAACATCACCTGGGCGCCAATTTTTAAATTCAAAACCTCATCAGCCGGAAAAGCATTTTCAAAAAAGGAGCCACTCACACTTGCATTAAATGAAAACGTTTTTTCCTGCAATTGTGAAAGTGCCTGTGTATTTATAACATCGGCTTTATTATTATGTGTGGTTAAGGTGATGAAGTTATCCGTATTGTTTGGTTTATAATCGGGCATATAACGGCTATGCAATAAAGTATAACCGTCTTCATCCATTTCGTTATTACGAACCTGGTTCAACAAATTGATAAATGTCGAATCACTTTGACGATAAACTTTCTTTAATTCAATATAAACCGGGTATTGCTCTTTAACGACAAGGCTGCTAAAAAAATATTGATTGTCATAAACAGCACTCAATATTTTCCATTCTTCATCTTTAATTACAGGAGGTAATTGATACATGTCGCCAATATATAAAACCTGTACACCACCAAAAGGTTTAGAATGTTGCCTTCGAACATGTCTCAACACAGCATCAATAGCATCCAATACATCACAACGAACCATACTTATTTCATCAATAATTAAAAGTTCGAGTAGTTCCATAATCTCTCTTCGCTCGCCCGTTAATCTTAAATTTCCCAGCAAGCTGTTTTTATCTGCAGCATTTTGTAAACTGAAATGTTTTTTGTTTTCAGGCAGATAAGGGCCAAAAGGTAATTGGAAAAAAGAATGAATGGTTGTTCCTCCTGCATTGATAGCAGCAACACCTGTTGGTGCAACAATGGCCGTATTTTTCTTTGTATTTTCTTTTATAAATTTTAAGAATGTGGTCTTACCTGTTCCAGCCTTCCCCGTTAAGAAAACGGGATGGTTACTATTGTTGATAAAATCTGCCGCAGTCTTAAAAATAATATTGTCTTCATCAGGCTTTTGCATACAGCAATGTATAAAAAAAATTTTTACAAAAAAAAATGTCATTGAGGAGTTGGCTGATCTTTGTTTAGAAATTGGATAAAAAACAGGGATCCTAACCCACCACGCCAAATCACGTTACCCAAAATGATCACCCAACTCAACATTAAAAGCCAGCTCCTCAATGACATAAATACAATTAATCAGCATCTTTGCTTCCGAGCATCAATAATTCATTTACCTGTATCTCTGTAACAAATTTTTTATTACCTTCTTTATCATTGTAGTTTCTCGTGATCAGTTTCCCTTCTATAGCAACCTCTCTTCCTTTTTTAAGATACTTCTCTACAATATCAGCAAGTTTGCCCCAGGCAATTAAATTATGCCATTGGGTTTCTTTTACTTTTTCTCCTTTAGCATTTTGATAAACTTCATCTGTTGCTACGGAAAACTTCACTAATTTTTTTCCTGATTCAGTAGTACGTACCTCCGGGCTTTTGCCGAGGTGTCCAATGAGCTGGATCTTGTTTCTTAATGTCTGCATGGTTTGTAATTTTTACAGTTTTTAAATATTTTTTATTTCAGCCTTTAAAGCCGGCGCCGCTTTATTGACCCGACAAAGATGTGCCCGACAACAAAAAATACCCGGTATTTAAACATTTATAGTTGTATATAATCGCTTGTAAACGATTATACTTATTAATATACTTGCAGTAAATTTTATTGTAAACCAATCCTGCTTATATGATCGTTCAATCAAAATTCTGCCTTACTTGCAGTAAACCTGTAAAGGGAAGAACGGATAAAAAATTTTGCGATGATTATTGCCGCAATAATTACAACAATCACCTGAAAGCCGATTGCAATAACATGGTGAGAAATATTAATCATGCATTAGGAAAAAACAGGCGTATTCTCGAAAGTATGATACCGGAGAAAGAAGAAATGGGAAAGGTTTCAAAAGAAAAATTATTACAGGAAGGGTTCCAGTTTAAATACGTCACACATATTTATAAAAATAAAAAAGGAAGCACATATCATTTTTGTTATGATCATGGGTATTTGTTGTTGGAGAATGATTGGTATTTGATCGTAAGACGCAGAGAAGAATAGTTTTAAAATTATAAACACGCATAAATATTACGCAGATAATTTAAACGGTGCTGGAACACGAATCTTCTTAGATTTAATCCGAACCATTTTCTTCTCTTCAAAATCATCATCCTGTAACTCAATTCTTCTCGTAATATCATTTAAGGAAGTGATACGCTGTACCGTGTATGGAATTGTATCTAACCCGGAAACAAACTTCAATATATAATTATAGATTCCAATTAAATTACCAGCAAGCACTGTTGTACCAAAACCTTTATTACAAATAAGTAAAGAGGCACCGATAATGACCATCACCATAATTTCTATGATGCCAAAATTCCAGGCTTCTTTATCAGAGATCTTTATTTGCCATTTTCTTAATTCATTATAATGTCCTCTTATGTATTCAGGCTTACCTTCAGAAATAATATCAACTTGTTTTTCCAGTTCATTATTTTTTAAACGGGTGAGCCCTCTCATTTTCTTTCCATAGAAATAACTAATTGCGACTACAGGTAACAGTATGGTAAAACAAATTCCTACAACTGCAGTATCATAGAAGTAAAGTAAGATCAACGATCCGAATAAATTATAGATCGCTTCAATTACATAAGCAAGATCAAATTCTAAAAAATCCACAAACTCTCTTGATAAATTGGAGTGAGCACTTAGTTTTGATACTTCTGTTTTTCCATACCTGCGGGAAAGAAATTGTGTTACCAAAGATGTATAAATAGCAGAAAATGTTCTTGTATCATACATATGCCTGATGGTTCCAATGATAAGCCATAAAAAATGTACGATCGATAAAACAATAAGCCCATGATAACTTCCTTTAATAAGATCATTTACGGCTACACCCAAAAAGAATGGACGTAACAATGAACCCAACATTTCTAAAGAAAATAAAGAATAAGTGAGCACAAGCGGCCACCTATGCTTTTGCATTAATTTTTTTAAAATTTCAAAACGCGACATAAAAATCTCTTTTGTTGAAAAAAGCAATTTGTATTTGTAAGACAAATACGAAATACAATGGGGGTCGTAAGACGGGGAAAAATGTAGGCGGTTTAACTGATGATCTTTATTTCTCTTTCTGTTACAGAGTTGAGCGGGATACCTGTGATGTACCCTTTGCAGTTTTCACTGCCACAGCTACAATTAAAAGGTTCCATATGTTCATCTAAAAATAAGGCGTAATCAAGGGTTAGTTCTTCACCTTTTTTTATATTACGAAGGGCATAAACATTCAGCCCTTTGTAAGCAGTGTTGGCATTGCAACTATGATTTTGCGGAGCCCAACCAGCCGGATTTTCATCCCACAGCAAAAATACTTCATTACTGAGAGGATATGCGTACTTTTTGAAATTTTCTAATTCCTTAACATCCCAGGTATTAGTGATATATGATTTAGTCGCAATTCGTTGGGCTTTTTCTTCTCCTTTAAATATTATTTCATTTTTTCTTATGTCATGTATGGCATAAATACCAAATCCGGCAATGGCATTGCCCTTCATGGTATACTTTTTTTGTTTTTTATAATGACGGGCAATTCCCTCTTCCACAATTTTCTTTAAAAAACCGGATTGACCAATGCCATCAACTTTTATTATGTAATCTGCCGAGCCTTCGTAACCGTTAGTATAAAATACAGAACAGGTAAAATTAATTTCAAGAAAAAAAACCTGCCCTTTATTATTCATTCTAAAATCAAGCCTGGCATAACCAACACCACCAAATCCTTTAAAAATATTTTCTGCAGCATGCTGAAGTTGTTTGCATAATTTTTTATCTGTTACAGGAACATTACATTCAGGATGTAATTCAGATGTTTTTAATGCGTAGGTTTTAAATGTTCTTCCTTCAGGAAAAATATATTCAACAGGTGTAAATACAGTTACTTTCTTTTGATCCTTTGAATCCGCAACAAGCATTACCGTAAATTCTCGTCCTTCAATATATTCTTCAACAAGTAATGGCCCATAATCTTCAATAATCTCAACAGCTTTTTTATAAAGGTCCGCTTCATTGTGTACTAAAGAATGTTCATCAATACCAAGACTATCTCCTGCTTTTGCAGGTTTAATAAACAATGGATATTTTAAATGTTTACAGGCTGCATGAATTTCTTCTACGTTTTCAATAATTGCAAATGCCGGTGTAGAAACGTTTTGTGTATATGCCACATACTTCATTAAATCTTTTGGCGGATCATATAAAACAGATGATGGACCAGTGAAAGGAAGATCAAGTAACTCTAAAAAATAAATAACTTCTATCGAAGGAATTTCCCATTCAAGATAACCTTCACATAGGTTTACAAAAACATCATATCTTTTTTTGCTGAGTTGTTTTAACTGATTGTAAGTAGTAAGCTTGTTTAAAAAAACATGATCTACTTCTGCTCCGGGTAATAATGAAGTAAGATCTCTTGGCGGATCATAATTTTTATAATCTACAGAAGTGGTTGAATAATCCGGTTGTAATACACAAATTTTCATAACGATGAATTCCTCCTTTTTAACCAAAAGGTTTTTGATTGTACAAATCGCTGAATAGTTTGTTGTTTAGCCATTTAACATGTTTCCCCAATTATGCCCGGGAACCGACTCAAATAATAATTAAAACAAGAAGATAATTCGTGGCTAAAGTTAATTGTTAAGTAGAAAACTATGCAATCTTTCTTCGGGTTTCTTTTTTCTTTTGAACATCTTTTTTTGATGACCTTGTAAAAGCATCATTCAATATTTCTATGATGAGTTGTGAAAAGCTTTTTCCGTCAAACCTGATGATAGCACCAATAGATGTATAGTTTTCATCTTCACTGATACCGCATTGGGCATTCAATTCTAAAACATATAATTTTTTTGTTTTTTCATCCATCCTTATATCAACCCGTGTATAACCCTTTCCTTTGGTAGCACAATAAGCATCCCAGCTTAATTTCTTTAATGCTTCAACAAGTTCTGTATTAGTGGGAACCTGGTATTCATAAAAATTCTCTTCGCCAGGCATAGCAGATTCTTCTTCATAAATTTCCCAAAGCCTGTCGAATGAAAGGAACTTTTCTTTATCCGGTAATGATGCATGAAAAACCCTTTCTACAGGTGTATATATAACTGCATGTTCAGCATCATTGTATGACCCTGTTATCAATACAGTAAATTCACGGCCTGTTATAAATTTTTCTGCAATAATTCCATCTGCTGTAAGATTCCAGCCACGATATCCTTCGAACATTTGTTTCAATAAAGCGTAAAGTTCTTTACGTGTTTCAACAATGTTCTTTATACCAACGCCCATACTTCCACCAGAAACAGCTGGCTTTATGATCAATGGTTTTCCAAGTTCTTTAAAAATATTATTGCAGTTGGTTTCATTATCAAGAATGCATTTCCAGGCAGCATTTGCAACACCGGCTTCATCAAATGCAATTTTCATTGGTATCTTGGATGTAGTAATATTATAAAAATATTCATCCGCACCTGTATGTATAATATCTTTCTCTTCCAATAGCTTAACAACAGAAACACCCGGAGTACCGTTTACTTCATCTCCATCACAAAGATTTAAAACCACTGGTACATTGTTACCTTGTTTCTCTGCTTCTATATTTTCGATCACCTGTTGAAAGGTTGCCATAGTTACAGGCTGCCATTGCCAATTGATCTTTAGTTCTGCAAAAACCTTTGTGTATTCTGCAATGCTTTGAGTGAAATCGTAATAATAATCAATATTATCATCAGTGCTTTGAATAGCAGGAGACAAAACCCAAACTTTTAATTTCTGAGAACGGGTTTGTTTAAATAATAATGGGGTAAGTATCATTTTAAAAAACTATAGTGAATTTTGTAACTGTTCCTTAATAAAATCAGTAAGCTTGTATTTACCTATTACATCAGAAGGTATATACTTTGCGCCTTTAATATTTTGAAGACAATCTTTGCTTCCGCAATAACAAATAAAAGGCTGGGCCATATCCAACTCAGTGGAAGGATAAAAAAAACAGATCTCTTCACTTGGTTCAATATCTTTTAACGCAATAACTTCCATGGTTGTTGTATCAAAAAATATATTGGGGTTGCAGCTATGGTTGCTGTATTGCAAAAACGGAGGAAGTAAAGTGATGTGTTTATTCACACCTGTCTGAACAGTAAGATAATTGGGTGTAGTAAATACCTGCCCTGAAGAAAATTTGATGATCACATTTCCTTTTTTAATAGGAATGATCGCATGCAATGACTTTTGTTTTGTAGTTGTATTCTCAATTACCTCAGCAAAGGAATGCGTACTTACGATCAAGGTAGAGCTTGAGGAAGCTAAGTTAATCATATGAATTTGGGGTTAATAAAAATTAAAAAATAGTAACAAAAAAATAATAAGATAGAAAGATAAAAAGTATAACATATTAAACCTATAAAACTTATACCAAAGTTTTCAACAAAAACAAATGGTTGTGGATATATACCAATGAATAAATTTTATAAAAGCCTAGATATTATAAAGCCGGCATCAGACGATTAACAAAATAGATTGTTTAAAATCATTAAAAATTTGTTTGGTTCATTGTATAAAATAAAATAACCGGTGATAATTTATCACCGGCCATTACCTGCTGTAACTGTATTAGAAACTTGAAACCTTACTGAACATTTATTTTTAAAGCTTGCTTACCATTCTTACTTTCTATTAAAAGAATGTAAGTGCCTTTTGTAATTTTTGAAAGATTGAATGAATGAACATTCATACCTGCTATTGCCTGTTGTTTATCTGTGATCAATTTTCTTCCTGTAATATCTGTAATCATAAATGTGTACATCGTATTTTCTTTTGAAGAGAACCTTACATGAGCAACATCGGTTGCAGGATTTGGATAAACAGATGTAGTGTTATCTTCGGCTACTGTGGTTTGAGCAAGACGTGGATTACAACTTATCTTTATTTTAAGTGTTCTTGATCCTGAAATACCACATGCATTGGTTGCTTTCACAGCCAATGTTCCATTACTTGTTCCCCAAAGTATATTAATAATATTTCCATTTGAAGAACCTTGTGCAACCCCACCAGCAGGAATTGTCCATAGATAACCTGTTGCACTTGCAACAGGCGTTGCTGTATAAGTAGCAAGTGAGCCGCCACATACTGTTGCTGGTCCTGTGAGTGCAGCAGTTACAATAGGATTATTTCTTGCAATAGCAAGGTTTCTTGGCAAACTTGTTCCACAATTATTATTTGCCGTAACACTTAAAGTTCCATTGGTAATAAAATTCGGAGTATAAGTTATAGAGATTGTTGCTGTCCCTTGACCACTGTTAATATTCGCACCGGCTGGTGCTGTCCAGTTATAATTGGTTACTCCTGAAACAGCGGTTACACTATATGTTCTTGAATCTCCGCTACAAACTTTTGCCGAACCACCAGCAACCGTTATAGCACCTGGTTTAGTTATAGCAGCTTTTGATATACGAATGCTTGTTGCAGGGCTTGTGCCGCAGGTATTGGAAGCCGTTACGGTTAATGTAGATGAGCTAATAAATGCAGCGGTGAAACCAATGTTTACACTATTTGTTCCTTGTCCACTGTTTACAGTTGCTCCGGTAGGTGCAACCCAATTATAAGCAGCACCCTGAACAAGTGGTACGGTATAAGTTCTGCTGTCACCAATACATATAGTTGAAGCACCACCCGTTACTGTGATTGTACCTGGAGCTGCTGGAGCAGAACCACCAGGAGTAACTGCTATTATTCGTGCAGTACTTGTTCCACAGCCATTCGAAGCCGTTACTGAAATATTTCCTCCAATGCCGCCAGCTGTTATAGAAATTGAATTTGATGTTGAAGCACCGGACCATCCCGATGGTAATGTCCATGTATAACCACTTGCACCCGAAACTGCAGTTACTGAATAAGTTTGTGTTGCTCCAGGGCAAATTGTTGTAGCGCCTGTTATTGCTCCTGGTTGTGTAGGAACAGCAGCAGTAATACTTACAGCCAATGTTTTTACAGTACCACTTCCACAGGCATTATTTGCTTTTACTGAAATAGTACCAGCAGCAGAACCAGATGTTGTATTTATTAAATTGCTTGTTGAAGTGCCGGACCACCCTGAAGGTAATGTCCATGTATAACTAGTTGCTCCCTGTACAGTAGCAACAGAATAAGTTTGTGCCGTTCCTGCGCAAACAGCAGCATTACCAGTTATTGTTCCTGGTTGTGCAGGTGTTGAAAGTGATGTTACCGCTAATGTTCTTGATGTACCAGATCCGCAGGTATTCGCTGCAGTTACAGAAATATTTCCTGATGTTGTTCCAACGGTAACAGTTATTGAATTGGTTGTTGAAGTGCCTGTCCATCCCGAAGGCAATGTCCATGTATAGCCTGTTGCACCCGCAACTGCTGTAACAGAATAAGTTTGTGTTGTTGCTGAACAAACAGGAGTTGTTCCTGAAATAACAGAAGGTTGATCAGGAGTTGTACAACTGGTGCTGCAATTAACCAGGCAGGAAGCATTATTTACATTATTTACAATGATTGCTTTTGGCTGAGGGCCAAATCCTAAATTAAAGTTGATACCAACACCACTGATAAGATGGCAATAACTCATGATCGTTCCACCACCTGCAGGATTTCCTGGATTTGCACAAATACCGGAAGTATATCCGGCATTATCTCCACAACCATCAATCTTTGTATTATTGCCATTCCATACACAATCATGTGTATGGCGTGAACCTAATAAATGCCCTTGTTCATGTGTAATACATTCAACAGTCCACGAATAAGTAGGAACAGTAGAATAATTTGTACTGATACCACAATAAGCCATTTTATATTTGTTCTGATTGTTGCACAAACCATTTATCCAGGCAATCCCACCTCCACCTTGTGTACCTATCAGGGTTGCAAGGTCACCATCGAATGATGTTCTGTTTACACCAAACTGATCAAGATAATTACTTGTGCTTGAACCAGTATATGGATCAACGGTTGTCCATACATAAAGTGTTTTCAATGTAATGCTAACACCATCATTTGCATACATAGTTTGTACCTGGTTGAATACGTTTTGCATATAAGTATTCAATGTGGTAAGATTACTTTGTTTAGCAACGTACAGGTCATAATCTGTTTCCCAATACCAGTTCACACACTTAGTGGTTAAAGCAGTTGTTGATTCTGTTCCCCTGAAATAAGTACCAGGGCTAAGTGGAATTGATGTATTGGCATTACAATCAAAAGATACTTGTGGAGCAATAAGATCCCTGTCATTATATATTATGTGTTTAGCAGAATGATCATTCAGCTTTCCAATCACATAATTACCATTATCATTCGAGATAAACCCCGTTACTTCATTTTGCGAAAAACTAAAAGCAGCAAGAGATCTTGTATCGCCATCAATACTTCCTTTATAATGAACGATATCAAGAGCAGCATTTGTTTTACCATCACTTGTAAGTAAAGTAAATCCATTTGCAGAAATAGATTCTTTATAAAGAAGTACCCTGATAGCACTGCGCCCATTATCAACAGGAACGGTAAAGTTTAAAAAAGCAGGTTTCGATTTTAAAACACCTGAAGAAGAAGCATCAAGCAATGTAAATTGTTTTACAGTTTTTGATACATCACTGATTGTTTTTCCATTGGCATTTACTGCAACAGAAAATACAGTTGTTTCTTTTGTAAACGATCCCTTCTGTTTGAATGAATTTACTTTTTCAGCAATCTTTCCTGTTTGTGCCCAGGTTTTTGAGGGAATAAAAAATAAAGAGAAAACAATAAGGCACGATAAGATACCTTTTGGGGTAACGAGGTTTTTCATTTCTTGAGGTTATTTTTAAAATAGGTTACAATATAGCTCCGCCAAGATACAACCCATAGTGCTTTTCAACTGTATGGCTAATTATTAAAGTCTTGTAGTTATATTATTACATTTATTATTTCTTAAAGGCACTGGTAACAAAAAGGCGGGTCTTTATCATTGATTAATTCGATAAAAATGTTATATTGTTAGGGTCAAACAATAACCCCGGAAGAATTTTACCCTGCATACATTGCGTGGGTTTACGCATGGTTCGTTTCTTAAAACGACATAGATATGCGATTGACAATGGAATCTCTCTCATTTAATTTTATAAAAATGTTTTTATGAAAAAGATCAATCTCAACGAAACTTCCCCGCGAAGAAAATTTTTACAAACATTGACTGCAGGATCAGTTGCAATTGGTGTAGCGAGTGTGCTTGCACCCTTTCAACAACTGCAGGCAGAACCTGTTACCATGCAAAATGGTAATGGCGATCCCGATGAATGGTTCAATCAAATAAAAGGTAAACACCGCATGGTGTTTGACGCAACGGGTCCACATGAAATATTTCCTTTTGCATGGCCCAAAGTATTTATGCTTACAAATGCCGCAACAGGAACTCCTGAAAAAGAAACCAATGTTGTAGTTGTATTGCGTCATAACGCTATTGCGTATGCGCTACCGGATAGTTTATGGGCAAAGTATAATTTGGGCGAAATGTTTAAGATCAATGATCCTAAAACTAAAATGGTTTCAGTACGAAATCCATTTTGGAAACCTGCAGCAGGAGATTTTAAAGTTCCCGGGATTGGCCCCGTTGCTATAGGAATTAATGAATTACAGGAAACCGGTGTAATGTTCTGTGTATGCGACATGGCTTTAAGGGTAAATGCAGCCGTAATAGCAGATATGACAAAACAAAAACCAGAGGATGTATTAAAAGAAATGGAAACAGCTGTTTTAGCGGGAATACAACTTGTTCCTTCTGGTGTATGGGCAGTAGGCAGGGCGCAGGAACATGGTTGCGGATATTGTTTTGTTGGATAAGTGAATCATAATGACGTCAATAAAATTTGTAAGGACATACTTATTGTTTTTTTTTCTGCTATTAGCCGTAGTGGTTGGTTTCATAATATTGATACCAGATGACTCACTTGTGTGTAAAGAGGCAAAAGTAAGAGAGGGATATGAATGGAATCCTCCTGATACGCTCAGGATCCCTGCAACAGTGGAGGGTGAACTTATTCGTTATGGAAAATCATTGGTAGTCAACACTTCTTTTTATCTCGGTCCCAATGGAAAAATTGCTCATACCAGTAATGGTATGAATTGCCAGAATTGTCACCTTGAGGCAGGCACCAGGTTCTGGGGAAATAATTACGGAGCCGTATTTTCTACGTATCCAAAATTCCGGACACGCAGCGGAACAATTGAGAGTATTTACAAAAGAATAAATGATTGTTTTGAAAGAAGCCTGAATGGAACAAGCCTGGATACTACGGGTAAAGAAATGCAGGCAATGTATGCTTATATAAAATGGCTTGGGCGGCAGGTTCCAAAGAATAACAGTCCTGTCGGCTCTGGCATTGTTAACCTTCCTTTTTTGAGCCGGGCCGCTGATCCAAAGAATGGACAAACTGTGTACATTCAAAAATGCATTCGCTGTCACGGTATAAAAGGAGCCGGGTTATTTAACACAGATAGTTCCCGATACGTTTATCCTCCATTGTGGGGCGACCATAGTTATAGTACAGGTGCCGGTCTATTTAGAATTAGTCGTTTGGCTGGTTATATAAAATACAATATGCCCCTTAGTACTACCGGTTATGATTCAACTCAAATAAGCAATGAAGAAGCCTGGGATGTTGCAGCATTTATAAACTCACAACCACGCCCGATAAAAGAATATCCCAATGACTGGCCGGATATTTCAGCCAAACCTATTGATCACCCTTTTGGTCCATATACGGATAGCTTTAGTGAATTGCAACACAAGTATGGGCCCTTTGCTGTAATTGAAAAGGCGGCGAAGAAATCAAAAAAATAAAAAGTATTAGTACTTAGTACAGGCGCAGGTCTCCCGACCTGTGCCTTTGTGTTCCTTAACGTTGATCAGAACTTGTTTTCATAAATAAAAATAATTTCAATTAGAAAGTTAAGTGACGAAGAGGCACAGGTCGGGAGACCTGCGCCGGTAAAAGACCTGCGCCAGTAAAAAGCCTTTGTGTTTCTTAACATCGACCCAAACTGTTTTCCTTAATGAAATAATTTTAAATTTAAAGTTAAGTGACGAGAGGCACAGGTCAGTAGACCTGCACCAAAAAACTGGCGTCGATGAATTAACTTCGTTAGCACGAAAGAATTCTATTCAGAATACAAATACAATCGTGCAAAATGATCCATCAGCCAAATAATAACCTTGAACATTACAAAAATCTCGTAGCTCTAAAATTTCAATTATACAATAGTTTATTTACCGCCTTACCTTTTCATAAGATTGAAAAGACAGGCATATTACTTTCCTTATTACTTAATAATTGCGAAGAAGGTTATCCAAAGAAGATGAGCCCGGCAGCCATCATGGAAATTTTTTTTACAAACTATGTTAAGTATGAAGAAGAAGATAAACAACTGGATCTGCTTTTTCGTTTCATACAATTTATAGAAAGACAAGTAGTATTGTTTGATGCATTGGAAGATGCGGCCTTTTCCGACGTGCATGATACTCGTGGCGCCGGAACACTTAAGCATTTGCAACTAGAAGTGCTGGAAGAAAAAAAAGAAAAAGAACTTGAACAAAAACTTAAAGATTTTTCTGTAAGGCTGATACTAACGGCACATCCAACGCAGTTTTATCCTGACTCGGTGCTTGGTATTATTAATGATCTTTCAAAGTCATTGGCGGAGAATAATGCAGAACAGATAGACCTCTATTTACAACAGCTTGGCAAAACAGCTTTTTTTAAAAAACAAAAACCAACCCCCTTAGATGAAGCAATAAGTCTTATCTGGTATCTCGAAAATGTTTTTTATCCTGCTGCAGGAAAGATCATTTCATTTATAAAAAATAAATTTTCCGGAACCGTCAATGAAAATAATCCAATCATCAGAATGGGATTTTGGCCCGGCGGTGACCGGGATGGAAATCCATTTGTAAATGTTGAAACAACATTGAAAGTCGCAGATGCATTGCGAAGTGGCATTATAAGATGTTATTACCTTGAAATAAGAAGATTAAAACGCAGGCTAACATTTAAAGGCGTGGATATAATCTTAAATGAACTGGAAAAAAATTTATATAGGGATGTTTTTATACCAGGAGAAAGAACAGATCTCACACAAGAAAAAATTCTTATTTCTTTACAGGAAGCCAAACAAATAATCATTGATCAACATGATAGTTTGTTTCTTTCACTCATTGATAACCTGATCAATAAAGTACAAATATTCGGATTGCATTTCGCAACATTGGATATAAGACAAAACAGTTCCATTCACGCAAACGCAATTGAGAAATTAATAGCAGGGAATTATAAAGCGCTTGATGATAAAAGTAAAATTGAATTACTCGTAAATAGTAAAGCTATTAACATAGATAAAATTCCCAATGATGATATGTTAATTGATACTATCAAAACAATGCAATCAATTAAAAAGATTCAACAACAAAATGGAGAAGCGGGATGTCACCGTTATATTATTAGTCATTGTGAAAGTGCACTGAATGTGATTGAAGTATATGGCCTATTGCTAATGGCAGGATGGCACAAAAATTCGATGCATATTGATATTGTACCGTTATTTGAAACGATCGAAGATCTTCAGCAAGCTGCGGAGATCATGAAAATATTATACACAGATAAAAATTATGCTCAGCATCTTTTGCAAAGAAAGAACCAGCAAACGATCATGCTTGGTTTTTCAGATGGATCAAAAGATGGAGGATACTTAATGGGTAACTGGAGTATTTATAAAGCGAAAGAAGAACTCACTGCTGTTTCAAAAGAAAATAATATTGATGTGATTTTCTTTGATGGTCGTGGTGGCCCACCTGCAAGAGGTGGCGGAAAAACAAATCGTTTTTATGCGTCTATGGGAAAAAATATTTCACAAAAAGAAATACAACTTACTATACAGGGACAAACCGTTAGTTCAAACTTTGGAACCATTGCCTCTGCTCAATATAATATGGAGGAACTTATTCACGCAGGAATTTCCAATGAACTTTTTTCTGATAAGCATATTACGCTCGAACCAAAAGAAGAAACATTGATACAGGAACTGGCAGAAATAAGTTTAACATCTTATACCACATTAAAAGATCACCCGCAGTTCTTTAATTATTTATCAGAAGCAAGTCCACTTAAATTTTATTCGGAAGCAAATATCGGCAGCCGCCCATCCAATCGTACAGGAAAGTTGAATATAAATGATCTTCGTGCCATTCCTTTTGTTGCATCCTGGAGCCAGCTAAAACAAAATGTAACAGGATATTTTGGTGTTGGCACCGCATTAAAAGAAATGGAATCAAGAGGAAAATTTGATAAACTAAAAAGCGTGTACAAGGATTCGTTATTCTTCAAAACACTTATTGATAATTGTGAAATGTCAATGATGAAATGTTATTTTCCATTGACAGAATTTTTATCGACCGATAAAAAGTTCGGAGAGATTTGGAACAAGATCTATGACGAATTTGAGCTGACAAAAAAATATGTATTGCTGCTTTCTGATAAAACTATTTTAATGGGCGATTATCCTGTTGATCGTTTATCAATATCAATGAGAGAAAGAATCGTTCTTCCTTTGGCAACAATACAACAATATGCGATCACGCAGTTGCGAAAGATGGAAGACGGGCTTATAGATTCATCTCATAAGATCAATTATGAAAAAATGGTGATTAGAGCCTCGTTTGGTATAATCAATGCGGGGAGAAACTCAGTATAATTATTGCCACTGATTCTCTGTTTTTTTGATCTAAACTATTACACTGTGCAGATTTTTTGACCTGCTGCAGGTATTGAATTTTTTTTCTAAATTATTTGTTTTATTACAATTATGTATTAGTTTGCATTTCAAGTCCCGGAAAAGACCACTTAAAAAAAGGGGAAAAACCCCGTATTCCGTTTGCAATAAAATTAGCATGTTTGCATTCAAGTCTCCCAGTAATTCCAATCCTATCAGAAATCTCCACCTAACCATTTGAATAGCTTCATTCCAAGGCATATGAGTTCAATTATTTGAGCTCCCAGGTAAAGTATGTTCCGGAATGTTGTTTAAAACACTCAAAAATTTTCCCTTTCCAGGGAAGAGGATCGTGAGTATATTATAATACCCGTAAACCCCTTATCAATCATTTTAAACCTAAAACAATGAAAAAGATTAGCTACTTTATTATCATGTTGCTTTTGATCAGTTCAGGTTATGTTCATGGGCAATGTGGAAAATACCTCGTGCTGAATAACTATCCATGGGGATCTTCGGATGACCAGGTAACTATGGATGCAGTTTTTGGTGTGAACGGTTGGACGTTGGCAAGTTACAGTTCAAGCGCCACCTCTATTTTTTCTCCTTCAAATTGTTTTGTAATGCTTGAAGGAAGTGAATCAGGCAATCCTATTGCATTAAACAGTTTTTTAATTGCAAATAATGCATTAATTGAAAACTGGGTTGCCAGTGGCGGCCGTTTATTTATTAATGCAGGCCCCAATGAAGGCGGAAATATTACATGCGGATTTAGCGGTACTGTTATCAATTATAATGCTGGCCCTTATTGCAATACTGCTTTTGCTGTTAATGGCAGCGAAGCAATATTCGTGGGGCCTTATACACCCATATCAACTGTTTATACAGGAAACTTTTTTTCTCATGCTTCAATATCTGGCACCGGTCTCACCAATCTCTTAACAGGAACAAATCCTGCACCGGCCGGAACACTTATACTTGCTTATAAAAAATGGGGTTCTGGTGTAGTATTTTTTGGAGGCCTTACACAACCTGGTTTCTGGGGACCTCAGCCTAATGCGACAAACCTGTGGAAGAATATACTTAGCTATGTAAATGTTATACCAACGTTTGGCATTAGCTGCAGTGTAACAGGTTCATCATTTTGTACAATAACATCTGCGCCTGTTACTGTAAACTATACAGCAGCCGGTACTTATTCTGCTGGCAATACATTTACTGCCCAGCTTAGCGATGGAATTGGAAGTTTCGCTTCTGCTTTAAATATAGGTTCAGTTACATCTACCACAAGCGGTACTATCAATGCAACCATTCCTGCAGGAACTGCGAACGGCCTTGGTTATCGAATACGCGTAATAGCGAGTAATCCTATTATAAACGGAACCAATAATGGAAGTAATCTAGTGATCAGTTCAGGAGTTCTTCCAACTGTAAGTATTGTTACTGATCACCCAAATCCAATTTGTGCGGGAGTATCAGTTATGTTTACAGCAACTCCTGTTAATGGAGGAGCTTCACCTTCTTATCAATGGAAGAAAAACGGAAGCAACGTTGGCACAAATACCAATACCTATACAAATGCAGCATTGTTAAATGGAGACGTTGTGAGTTGTGTACTTACAAGCAATGCAACTTGCTTAAACAATCCAACTGCAGTAAGTAATAATATCAGTACAACTGTAAATCAACCTACATCAAGTACAACAAATGTTACTGTTTGTTCAAATGACCTTCCATACGTATGGAATAATAATTCTTATTCAACAGCAGGTTCATATCCTTTACATTTTACAAATGCTGCTGGTTGTGATTCTTTGGCCACGCTCAACTTATCTGTAAATACTGCTGTTGTTCCAGCCGTTAGTATTGTTACTGATCATCCCAATCCAATTTGCGCAGGTGTGCCAGTTATTTTTACAGCAACTCCTGTTAATGGAGGAGCATCGCCATCTTATCAATGGAAGAAAAACGGAAACGACGTTGGAACCGATAGTAATACTTATACTGATACCGGATTATCAAATACAGCTGTTATAAGCTGTGTACTTACAAGCAATGCAACATGCATAACCAGTCCAACAGCAACGAGTAATAACATCGCAACAACGGTAAATCAACCAACGTCCAGTACAACAACTATTACTGTTTGTTCAAATGACCTTCCATATGTATGGAATAATAATTCTTATTCAATAGCAGGTTCTTATCCTTTACATTTTACAAATGCAGCAGGTTGTGATTCATTGGCAACACTTAACCTTTCAGTAAACACATCACCAACGGCGGGTATTACCAATAATACAGCAACAACTGTTTTAAATTGCACCTATACATCTATAAGTGTAACGGCAACGGGTGGCCTTAGTTATGCATGGAGCAATGGGCTGGGAAATAATGCTTCAGCAACCATCACATCCCCTGGTCAATATTCCGTATTGGTAACAAGTGCTAATACATGTACTGCAACAACAAGTATCTCCATTACTCAAAACCTGGCAATACCAGTTACACCACCAGCATTTAGCGGAATAGTAAATGTATGTCCATATGTAGGGGACAATACCCCACTTACTTATTCAGTTGCGCAGGATCCTTTGGCATCATCTTACCAATGGATTGTTCCAAACTTTGTTACATTAATTTCAGGACAAGGAACGAACAGTATAACTGTAACAATTGGTGCTGGGTTCACTAATAATCCTAATAAGGTTTTTAAAGTGAAGGCAATATCTGATTGTGGTAGTAGTGCGTATAAAATATTTTATCTTGCAACTGCATTACCAAATACAGCATCTCCTATTGTTGCATCGGGAACAAATATTTGCCCGATCATAGGAACAGTGAATACAATAACATATACAATACCTAAAGTTATTGCTGCAACTTCTTATATCTGGGCAGCGCAGGCAGGCAATACCGTTATTAATCATCCCAATGGCCCGGGAATAAATGATACTACAGTACAGGTTAGTTTCGGCAATAGCTTTACTAGCAGCCCGATCTCAGTACAGGCAGTCAATGATTGTGGCACGAGCGGCCCCAGAAGTTTAAATATTACAAGGAGTAATCCTTCTATACCCGGGCTTATCAATGGATCAACAAATATTTGCGAAAACATTGCACCTGGAGGTTTGGCTGCAACTTATTCAATTGCTGATGTAACAAATGCTACATCATATACCTGGGCCATACCCGCAGGAGCAATTGGCTTTATAGGCCAGGGTACAAATACAATTTCATTTATTTATCCTGCAGGTTTTGCCAGTGGTTCAGTAAGTGTTACAGCAACCAATGGTTGTGGTACTGGTGGATCAAGAACATTATTGGTATCAAAACTGAATCCTGCAATACCAAGTGTAATAGATGTGATCGAGGAACAACCTTGCCCAGGAAGGATATATAGTTACACACTTTCAACTATGCCTGCACACGCAACTTCTGTACAATGGACAGTGCCTTCAATACCAGGCGTTATACTTGTAAGTGGACAAGGGACAAGCAGTATAAATGTCTCTTATCCTGATGGAACAATACAGGGAGTAGTAACAGCACAAGCATTTAATAATTGTGGTACAAGTACCGTAAGACAAACAGCGGTTAAATTGCCGGCATGCCCTCCTCCTGGATTCGCAGGTAAAGCCGATGATAAACAAAATGCAAAAAGTAGTTTGAAGCTTGAAACAACTTCACTTGTTTTAGACGTAAATGTTTTTCCTAATCCAACAACGAGTGATTTTAGTTTATTGGTAAAGACTGCTGAACAAAATAAAGTAATAGTAAGATTATTTGATTTGCAGGGAAGGCAATTAAAAACTTTCCAGGTAACTGCAAATGAAATAACAAAGATTGGCAATGATTTGAAAGCAGGCGTTTATATGCTTGAAATAACAGAGGGGAATAATAAATCGATTAAAAAGTTAGTGAAACAATAATTTAAAACCCTAAACTAAAAAAGGTCCTGTCTTATTAAGGCAGGATTTTTTTTGCCA
>JBDTLP010000044.1:0-40088 GCA_039934735.1 Ferruginibacter sp.
GCTTTCGCCTCCACAGCCGGCGGGCCGCGTACCTGCACCAGCGCTCCTTTCCGCCTTTTGATCCCGATATTCATCGGGACAATTCCGACTTCGTCCCGATAGTAAATCGGGACGGAAAGATGCGCCTTATGCAGGTACTGATAAAATTCGAAACGCTTTTACATTTAAAACTTAAGCCTGAAACGAGTTTGCGCTTATTCTACCTAATCCTATATTGAACATTTCTTTGAGCACTTCGTCTTTTAAAAATTCAACAGCGGCAAATCATTTTCCTTCTTATTGAACTTCCCCTCCAACTTAATATTTCCGCCTGCTTTTTTAAGCGTTATTTCTATAGATTCCAGATTAGCGATTGATTTCACTACATCTTCAGGTAAATATTTCAGCAGCTCAGCAGGAATTTTTGTAAGCAGTAGTTTAAAAAACAATATGCAGTCAATTGAATGTATGTTTTGTTTGTTTTCAAAACCAGCAGAAGCGACAGATAATTCGCTTTTACTTTTTTGAACACAATAAGATTTTGCAAATGGCATTGGTAAAAATAAATCTCCGGCAACTGTTTTTTCAAGTTGCCCGTTATTGTTCCAGTAATTAAAAATATTGGAAATACTATCGCCATGTATATTGAAATAACAGGAAGGCTCCATCACATTATTCACAACTACTTTTTCAACCTGGTTAAAATTATCATCGTACACATAACTTATAGCAGAATCAATCCTTGGTGCAATTGCTGTAATGTTCAAATCATAATAATGATTGCTTTGTAACAGTAATGAATCAATATTGAAGTTTATTGCTTTCGAAATATTTGTTTTCGCCTGTGCAGGAAACAGGTTGTATAAAGATGAAGATGGTTGAGTAAAACCAGTTGAAAAAAGAGCATCCGCAGTGTAATTAAAATTATTTTCTGTGAAAGTAAATTGCTTCAGTGGATTAAACAATGCGTCAATCCTTATCAGCTTCTTATCAAAATTCATTTTTATAACCGCATCTTGTTGCAGGAAATTATTTTTTTCAATGAGTATAGAAAGATGGCTGCTCGCTTCTACATTCTTAAATAGTTTTTTTCTTTCAGCAAATTGCTTTTGCACAAACATTTCATTTGCAACCTGACTGATATAACTTTTATTTTCTATCGCATTATTACCAACCAATAATTTATTGCCCGACCTTATCATGGCTATCCCTTGCCCGTTAGAAAAATACGACTGCATCCCGGTGAAGCTATCCCCTTTTTCAAAATGATATTGCAACAATCCATTCATGAAATCAGTTTCATCCTTTATTTCAAGCACGCTGTACCAGGCATTACCGGGTTGGCCCGCTACATGAAAAACAAAAACATAATCGGGTATTTTCACCATATCCTTCCAGCTCAATTTGCCACTGCGGGAGTAAGAAATTTTTTTCCATTGGCTTGGTGTAGTAAGCAGGTTCCATATAACGGTATTGGTTACCCTTTTTACATCAAGTGCTATAATGCAGTCAGCACTTTTGGCTACAGCAGTCTCGCTATATGTTTTGTAAAAGAATTTCCAGTAGCCTGCCAGCAGCAGGATACATAAAAAAAACAGCAGCCATTTTTTCTTCGACATTAATTTAACTTTTGTTCTCTTTCTTCTTTATCTTTTTTAATGATTGCGTTGATATTATCAATGATATTAAAGAAAAATTCAAGGCTATTTGTATGATTGCCCGTTATCGCCATCGTAGTGGTGCCCTGTATCATATCATCTTTCAGGCTGCTTTCCATTTTAAAGTCACCGATGTTTTCCATTAGATAATTACTTATTTGCTTATTTACACCACTATTTATTTCCGGCCCAAGTTGCTGTATCAGTCTTTTTGTATTAAGCTTAAAAGAATAATTATTTTTAAGGATTGATTTTTTTGTTTCATCATCCAAATTATAACCAGCGATATTATTAAGTGCGATATCAATACTTTTTTTAGAAGTAGTAACGATCACTTTGCCATCTTTTACAATAAAGTAAAGACTTCCGAGTACATTTTTTCCTGAATCAAAGATCAGTTCATAATATCCGCCCCTGTCCTGGTAATTATAATTTCCTTTCTTCGTGTACTTCAAAGGAAGTGCCGCTACTTTTTTCATGAATGCATCATTCCTTGTTTCCATGGCAAAAGTAAAGTTGGGTGAAAGTTCCTGTTTGGTTTTCTTTACTTCTGTTGATTTAAAATTATCATCGTAAACATAATCGGTATAAGCAACTTCTTTAGTCTTCATGTCATGCAATACAAATAAATAGTTTCCCGGCACAAGGTCTGAGATTGCTTTTTCATCAATGATAATTTCGAGCAGGTCAACATAAACATCTACAAGATCAGCATACTCACCTACATAAGCATTGTTAGCTAAATATTGCTTTATCCATTTATAATAATATTTAGACATTGCTTCAGAATTAATGGAAGCAGATAGATATCCAATATTATCCGGATTTACTAATTTGGCAAGATCAGCGCTTTGTTTGCTGTTAAAAATATCTTTACTCAAATTGGCCATCTCACCTTCGGCATATGCTTTTTGTTCTATTCTCATTTTATCCTTATCAAAATATACGTTCATAGATGAAGTAACGCCGGGACTTCCTGTTTTATTTTTTGCAGAAACAGCATTGTTGGCATTGTAATTATTATACCCGAATGGATTTCCTCTAAGTCCGGAATAGAAATAAGACCAATACTGTTGCATAAGATCCTGGTAATTGAACCATGCACTAAGGTGTGCTGAAGGATCAATTATTTTTTTATAGCTAATTTCGTTTTCTATAGAGCTTATGGGTTTATTAAAACTGTTCTCAAGAATATCTCCTGCCACTTTCTTTTGTCTTGATGTAGTTATTTTTTTCTGCTCAAGCTCGAATACTTCTCTTTCAGCTGCTCTTACACTATCATCATGAGTCATTGTCCATTCAACATTCGTACTAATCTCTTCATCATATGCTTTATTGATTGTCGTTGTATCACTAGCAATTTCTTCAATCTTCTCTTCTGGTTTTTTTATGGCAGGTTTTTGTTTCTTTGCTGTAACGCCGGATCTTTTTTGCGAACCAACTATTTTGGTTTTTGCCTTTGTTGTTTTTGATTTCTTTACAGGTGCTTTATTGATTTCTACTTTCCGCTCTTCTTTAGGAGCAACATCAACAGGCAGCCTTTCAATTGAATCCATCATAGCAGTTGCGGAATCTACCATTGTAACAGCACTATCAGAATCATAATCGTTGCCAGAATAATAATCATAATAACGATAGGGATTTTGATAGTGACTAAATACGATGATGGCCCATTCATTGTTCCAGCCAATATAAGTATCGGCATTTACCATCACCCATTCATAACCATTCTTTTTTTCTGATTTTAATTCAGCTACAGATTGTGCATCTACCAGTTTAAGAAACTGTGAGCTATTTTTCAGTTGCAGCAGGCTGACGAAATTCATAGTTGAATCTTCTGATAAAATATACTGGTAAATATCCTGTTGCAGATCAATGCCCGTATTTTCCAATGTGGTCAATGAATCCACTTTCAACATTTTAAAAAGATTATCTTTTACAAAAGGATAGCTCTCCAGTTTTTTTAATGGCAGGTTCTTTGAAAAATTCTCTCCCGAATATTTAATAACCATGGAAGCATTGGAGGGAACTTTGCTTAACAGGTTTTGCGCATGCAGTGCAGTAAGCGATAAGATACTAACGGCAAGGGACAGGATAAATTTTTTCATTACTTAAGTTTTATTTTATTCTCTATTGATTTTTTATTGCTGATGATGTCTAAGACATTTAGTTTTAGCATAACGGCTTTTTTATTTGCAGCTATTTTGCTATCCTTATTCGAAGCACTGATCACTTCTGTGTCAAATCTAAAGATATTTGTATAGTTAGCAGTAGCAAATATTTCTTTATCTGCATTGCTCATTTTATCATACTCGTCTTTAACCAGAAATTTATTGATCCTGGTGAACGTTTTACCTATAATATCGTATTCAAATGAATTCTCTACTGGTTTTTTATTTTTCGATTTTTCAGCCAGGTTTCTTGTACACGTATTGAGGCTGTTCACATTGGTAAAATCGCAGGTAAGCGTTGCAATAAAATTCTCAAAATCAAGCACTGTTTTTACATTGCTGATGCCGGGTGTTGTTTTGATATCCTTTTCAAGATCAGCCAGCTTTTGCCTGATCTCATTCTCGTCGGGCACCTTGTGCCCATTCGCCGTTTTCATTTTCATGATAGCATTCAGCCGTGTCTTACTTTTGCTCATATTGAGCACCAATTGCAAATTACCGGAACCATCGGCTTTCATGACCAGCTGCTCAATTATTTCAAAACAGCTTTGAAGCATTAGTGTAGAAGAGAGCAGTACCAGGCAAAAAAGTTTTCTCATTCCTCAAATTTAGATAAAGTGATTGACTTGCGTGTCTTTGCATTGAATATTGAGCATTGATTATTAAAAATTGAAAATTTATTGAAAACTTCGCTCATTGAAAGGCCACAGGAATATTCAAAAACCAACCTACAATATTTATTTTTCACATTATACTATAACCCAACGAACATTAAACATCATACATTAAATATTGATAAATTAAATAGTGGTTTTGTTCATTGAAAAGAGCGGGGGCGATAAAAAAATAATCAACAATGAACAAGCTTATAAAAGAAATCCGCAATTGCAAAGTATGTGAACAGTATCTAAAACACGGCATCAAGCATCTTATAAAATAAGACATTGCTAAAAATTAGCCTGATTTATTTTAATTCATTCTACACAATCACATAACGTTCACAACTGCTGAAACATATCAAACTTTGAAACATATAGTCCTATTACTGTTTTTTATTTTTCCGATTTAATAACACAAACGCAGGATATGAAATAAGTGTTATGGTTATGATGATTACGAAATTTTTAAAGTCACTAAACGCAAAACCAATGAATAATCCAACAGACACCAAAATGGTTATTATAGTGGTCCACGGATAACCCCAGGCTTTATATGGTCTAGGCAGATCGGGCTCTTTTAGCCTGAGCTTTATCAATGAAGCAAAGGCCAAACCTAAAACAATGACCGCCATAAAAACAGCCAGCGAAAAAAGTCCTTCGAATGAACCTACAATAATCAGCACCATGTTTAGCAATGATGAAATCAATAAAGCGAAAATGGGTGTTCCTCCTTTATTTATGATGGCGGCTTTGCTGATAAAGAATCCATCCCTACTTAAACCAAAAAGGATGCGTGCAGGTATCATCATGTATGCGTTGAGGATACTTAGCAAAGAAAAAATGGCGATCACCGTTACAAAAACAGCTCCTGTATTTCCAAATACAACTTTTGCAACATCAGAAGCTGCCAGTGGTGCATTGGCGATTGCTGAAACGGGCAACACATGAAGAAAAGCCATATTGATCAGTACATAAATAAGGATCACAATGATGGCACCTGTGTATAATGACTTCGGAATATTTTTACCGGGATCTTTATCTTCTTCTGCAAAAAAACTAACGGCCATCCATCCATCATAAGTGCCAACAATCAACTGAATTGCTTTTAGTATTGCAATAAAAACACCTCCTTTAATAACGGATTTTGCAAGCACTTCATCCTGAATATTATTTTGCGGGTGCCCATTAAAAACAAAACAGGAAATAATGAGTCCGGCAAAAAAAATAACTTTAATAACGCTGGTAACCTGTTGCGTAATGCTTCCGTTTTTTACACCACTCATATGCAGCAGCGTAAATGCAGCAAGGAAGGAACAAGCCATGATCGTTTCATAACCTTTTAATGATGGAAATAAAAGAACGATGTATTCACCGATAACGATACAAAAATAGGCAGGTGCTATTCCATTGAGAATATAATCAAACCAACCGGTAAGAAAACCAAAGTAATTTCCAAATGCCCGCTTCACGTAATTGTATGCGCCGCCTGCTTTTGGCAACATGGTGGCCAGTTCAGCATAAGTTCCTACGCCCATTAAAACATAGATACCTCCAAAGATCCAGCATCCGATGATGAGCCAGTAATTTCCCAACAACTGTGCAATGGATCCGGGATTGCGCAGAATACCCACTCCAATCGTTCCACCTACCAATACGGCAATACCAAATGCAACACCAAGCACTTTTTTTAATTCATGTTTAGCAGGAGGTTTCATAAAATATTTTATAGTTATTTACTTATTATCTACAATTTACTTATTAATTGCAATAAGTGTTCTGCTGTTATTCTTAAAGTGAATGGTATAATTATTTTAAACAAAATCGCCTGACAATTTTTGATTCCGTGGTCGGTGTCCTCACCACAACTGTTCGGAAATTTTTTATCTACGCCAATGATTGGAACGCGGATGATACGGACTGGGCGGATGAACACTGATTTAATATTTGCTTCGCAAATATTGCAGATATGTAATAGATATAATCTTTAAAAGCATTTAAAACAAGTGTATTTGTAGGGCATCCGATTTTTTTTGGAACAAAAAATAAATCCGTGATCATCCGCCCAGTCCGTATCATCCGTCTTCCAATCCCACTACGCAATAAAAGCCAATATTCTAAAACAGGATTTAAAATCTTCCGAACACTTATGGTGTCCTCACCGACCACTACACGAATTTTAAAATGGTTTGTGAGGACAGCAACCATGGAATCAGAAAAGAAAGAAGAATTCACAATCGATGAAGATGCAAATTTAAACATAGACTCTTGGGTTTCTTTAGAACAATAATCCCTATGATAACTTTTCCACTACCTGAAAAACATTGCTTTCAAAATCCTCCCCATCAAAATGCAAAGTAACTAATGGTTCAAAAGATTTTATTTCGTGTACGATTATTCCTTTTAATAGCATTTCTTTTCTGAAGGTTGGCAGGTCCGCATTGATATAGAAAACTAATTTTGTATTGCTATTTGCTCTAAATGGTTTACTGCTATCAAGGTAAGTATCTCCAATTTTATGAAAGGCAATTTCAAGTAAGCCTGCTTTTAATACTACCCATTCGTTTTTGATCTCTTCTATCAATTCGAAATGGAAATTTTCCTGGTAAAATTTTTTAAGGCCATCTACATTCTTTCCGAATAATATGATCCTGTTGAACGAAACTTGCATTTGAATAAATTATTTTTTTACAGTAAAATCTTTTCGTAGCAGTAAATGAGATGTTGATGTAAACATTGGCTTTACAGTTAGAGCGATCTATTCTAATGATATTTAGTAATTATTTCGATATTCATGAATTGATGATTAGGAAACGTTTGAAGCATTCAACTTTGGCAAAGCCCCGGTAATGACTTTATAACTTAAAGTATTTACCGGGGCTTTGCCAAAGTTATTTAACCGGTAATAATTTAAAATAAGTAACCTTAAATTTATCTTTTACTATTTTGCCTTGTACTTCCGCTTTGCGAACTGCTACACAAAAACCATTCTTCGCATGTGCGTCACCGTACTCATCTATAGAAACGCCATCTACAAAATAGGCTTTGCCATCTATTTTTACTGCAAGTGAACAGCCTTTGCCTTTCAATCCGAACTGGCATCCGCCACAGGAGGCTTCTACAACCTGTATGGGCTTTGATGTATCAGCAATTGATGTATTGTGTTTGCCGGTTTGTGCAAAAGAATTAGAAAGGAAGAAGATGGATAGTATAACCAATAGTGCTTTCATGTGAGCGTGTTTATTGCAAATGTAATTCTTTTTAAAAGTTTCAAAGGGTTCAGGGCGTTCAAAGGTTTCGGAAGTTGTCTGAACCATTAATATGTTATTTCTATGATCAATATGACTGATTGAAATACTTAACAGTTCTTAAAAACGGGTTAGGTTTACCTCTGAAACTCTTGAAACGTTTGAAACGCCTGGAACGTTTACTCTTTTTCGGGATTGTTGTCGGATAAATATTTTGCAAAGATATTATGAAGCATATCCGGGGTTAATGGCTTGATGTTGAATTCGGCAACACCGGCAATACTATCTGCCTTTGCTTTGTCTTCCGGATTCATAGAAGTGGTGAGTATAACTACTGCATGCTTGTTTTCGTTTGTAGTATTTAATTTTTTATAGGCCTCCAAAAATTCCCAGCCATTCATCTTAGGCATGTTGATATCCAGTAAGATCAGGTCTGGAAGTGAGTCATTGTTATTTTCTAATTTTTTTAAAGCCTCAATACCTGTTTCTGCAATCTCTACTTTATCAGCAATATTCATTTCTTCCAGTATGATCTGGTTATACCGGTTATCAGCAGCGTTATCATCTATCAATAATATGCTTCTAAATTTTTTCTTCATCTAGCTGGTTTGTTTTGGTATGGTAAAATGAAAAGTGCTTCCTGTTTCAGGCTCTGATAATATCCATATTTTGCCGCGATGCATCTCTACAATTTTCTTACAATGTGCCAGGCCTATTCCTGTACCCGGGTATTCGCTATTGGTATGTAGTTTTTGAAAGATGGTAAAAATGCGCTCATGGTATTTTTTTTCAATGCCGATACCATTATCCCTGATACTGAACAACCATTCTTTGCCATTATCCTGTACGGCAATATTTATTACAGGATCAATAGAATCCTTCCTGAATTTGATGGCATTGCTGATGATGTTTTGAAAAAGATATTGCAATTCAAAAAAACCGGTAATCACAGGCAGCTTTGATATATTTATGGTAGCGTTATTTTCTTCAATATTAACGGCCATATTTTTTATAACATGTTCTACTTCTTTATTAAGATCCATCTCAACGAGTTTCTTATCACTGCCAATCATCGAATAATCAAGCAGGTCTCTTACAAGCAATTGCATTCTTGCTGTACCCTCACCAATAAAAGTCATGTATTCATCGGCTCTTTCATCAAACTGTCCGCCATATTTCTTTTGAAATAAAGCCACAAAATTCGATATGGTTCTCAAGGGTTCCTGTAAATCATGCGATGCGATATAGGCTACCTGTGCCAGCTCTTTGTTAGACTGGATAAGCTGTTCCGTCATTTGATTTACTTCAATGGCTACCTGCCCAATTTCATTTTTAGATAATACAGTGGCTCTTGCAGAAAGATCACCCCGGGTTATTTTATTGGTTGCCTTATTGATTTCATTAAGTTCCCTGGCAATATTCCTGGTAACGAGAAAGGTTAGTAGCAGTCCAGTAAATTCAACAGTTATAGCAACACATAGCAATATTTTCAGAACCAGGTTTTCCAGCCACCGGGAACCTTCCCCCAGCGTATAGGAAAACTCATCTTCCAGTGTTGTGAGTTGCCCGTTGATGTCATCAATCTCTGACATTAACAGTTCTAATTTTTCAGCAGATGGATGTGCCAGGCTTAGCTCGGCGTGAAACTGATCTGCGATAGGAATTATTTTCGAAATGATCGAATCTCCTTTTGTCCATACCGTTATCGCTTTACCAATATAATAATTCTTATAAAAGCGCCTGAATAATTTGATCATACCATCTATATCATCAGGATGTACCCTCCCCTTCAGAAAGCCATCACGGACAATCGCGAGATCCGGATTTTCCTTATTCAGTTCCAGCCGGGCTGTATGATCTCCCAATGGCACTTCCATGAAGTGTTTAAACTCCATGTAATCCTGTACGTTATGTGTAAGATTGTATTTCCGTAAATTATAAACAGCATCTTTCTGCGCCTTTGACCATAAACCTTCTGCACCCACAAATGCTCTTACAGATGATAATGTGTGAATAGAAAACCAAAGGCTCACCAATTCAACAACAATGAGTACCGCCATAGCACCCACGATAAAGTAGAGTTTTTTAGCAATGGAAATATCTCTGAGTTTTTTCAAAGTTGTTGTTTTAACTGACTGGGTAATAGGCCGAATGTTTTTTTAAATGCTTTTGAAAATCCTGAAACCCTGTTATAACCAAGTGCATAAGCAACCTCCGAAACAGATTCCGGTTCATTCAAAAGCATTTTCCTGGCGAGCTGCATTTTTTTATCGAGGTAATACTCATAAATATTTTTACCATACACCATACGGAAATGCTTTTTCAATGTACTTTCACTCATCAGGAATTCTTTGGAAAGTTTTTTAATGACAGGCAAATTGCTGGTAAGGCTCTCCGTGATCTTTTTTTCCACTTCCACCATCTGCAAAAAATAATTGGTGTGATTCTCTTTGAGGTCAACAGCACTTCTTTTTGCAATAGCCTCAAAAAAAAGATCGATCAGTTTCAGGCAGTTCGCTTTCAGGGGAAATGAAAAATCATTGCCAGGCACATGCATTTTATTAATAAGCGTCACCAGGTTATGATCAGCCATACCAGGATATTGCATCAGCAATATGCCCTTGTCACGCTCGTTGCTCTCCGTAAGAAATGGCTTACAGAAATCAACAGATTCAAACCCGTTTTTCTTAAGCCATGAAACAGATATGGAAATAATGATCACTTTTACTGTTTCATCTTTTTCAAAACGACCGCGTATCTGCAGATCATTTGATACTAGAATAATATTGGAAAATGTTGCCGGTGATAAAAGTTCATGTTCATCATTAAGGCTAAAATGAAAATTAATGCTATCAAGAAAATAATATAGCTGGAATGTTTTTTCTTCTCCTTCTTTCCTGGCAAGCCGCATGAATTCAAATTCTGATCTTAGGTTGAAATTAAGATTGCGTACGCTTAACCCTTCTTCCAGGTAAAGCATTCTTGAAAAACCTGTTCCCGTTTTCTCCGGCAGGTATACCACGGACCTGTCCGTATATACCTTAATAAACCAGGGCATCTTTTCCATAAAACTTTCAGGCATAGACAGCCCTGCTGAAGGATTCAATTTAGGATTGGGTAAGGCTTTCATAATGTCGGAGTGCAGGAGTTTGATTTACAACGACAAATGTTTACTGTTTCTTACTTATGGAAATGCCTTTTACAGCCAGGTTGGATAAATTGGACGTATCCGGTAGAAAAAAGACTTTTGCAGCACTTCTTTCTAAATAAAACTTTTAGGATTCTTCTTACACTTTTTAGGAGGCATCTTTCCTTTATTCATTATCTAGTTTTATACTCTCCCCAAGGATTCATTTTTTATCCAATTCCTTTTTAAGACCAGTAACCCCTTCTGTAAAGCACATTTACTCATCTTAAAAACCATTTTATGATTAAGAATTTTATCCTTTGCTGCCTGTTGGTAACGGCACTGCCATTTATGGCTGCTGCGCAGGTTAACCAGCTAAATCAAAACAATTCAACCAAAGCAAGCCAGGTTACCGATGATTGGCAAAAAGCTGCGGAGGCGTATATAGCTGCTGATGAATATCATTTTAAACAGGCAGCCGGAAATTATTATGCGGCGAATAAAAAGCAGCGGATAGGGACTGTAATTTCGCCATCCGGATTTATACTTTCGCCATTGCGTATCACTGATAAGCCGGATAAAAAAAATGACTGGTCGGTAAATATGCAGCTTTCATATATCGGAAAAGGTATGTTTAATGTGCATAACCAATCTAATGATCAGGCCTTCTCATCAACAGGTAAAAGCGATCTTACTGTAAGGCATAGTGGCTTTGACATACAATATATAAACACGGAAGAAGGTCTTCGCCAGAATTTTGTGATCAACAACAAACCTGCCGGAGATAAGTTATTATCTATAGATATACAGGTATCAGGAAATTTAACTCCTGTTGTAAACAACAACGAACTTCAATTGAAAGACGCAGGAGGAAGCACAAGACTTTTTTACCGCGACCTGAAAGTGTGGGATGCCAGCCATACTGCACTTGCTGCGGGTATGAAAATGAACAAACATGGTAAACTGGAGATCATCGTTGATGATTCAAAAGCAGTTTACCCAATTACTGTTGACCCGATCAACCAAACACCAGACTGGACAACCAGTGCAGACGGAATACTTCCTACACTTATTGGTCAGCTTGCCGTAAATGCGGCTTATGGTTTTTCTATTGCCGGACTTGGTGATGTAAATAATGATGGTTATGATGATGTAGCTGTAGGTGCTCCGGCTATGGTTGATCTTATATCCGGTACAGGAACACTTGCAAGTGTAGGTGCCGTATTTGTGTATTTTGGAAGTGCGAACGGTCTACCTGTTGTACCAAGTGCAAAATTACAACCCACTACTGCAGTGGCTGGTGCCCTTTTTGGTTTCAGTATAGCAGGTGGTGATATTAATAATGATGGCAAGGCTGATATTATTGTGGGAGCACCCATGGATAATGTGAGCCTGGCGATTGGTGGTGGAGCAACTGCTACCGGTAAAGTAGGTAAGGCATACGTATTTAGTGGAGCTACGCTACAAACGAATACAACACCCTTCCTCATTTTACAACTAAGCGGCACCGGTATACTGGAAAATGGAGTCAATCTTTCTGTAAAAGCATTGTTTGGTTTTTCTGTTGCGGTAACAGAAGATCTGAACAATGATGGTAAAAAAGATATGATAGTAGGTGCACCTGCTTATGCAGGTATTAAAGCCGGATTGTTGGGAAGCAAACTCGTAGATGTGCAATCTGGTGGTGCATTTGTTTTTTTGAGCAATGCTGCCAATAATAATCTCACGATCACTAAACTCGAACCTATTAAGACAAGCCTTCTGGGCCTTGGACTTTTAGAAAGTAATATCAGCGGCCTCTTATTTGGATACAGTGTAGACGGATTGGGCGATTATAACGGTGACGGTAAACCGGATGTAGTTGCTTCCGCTCCTGCAGGTGTAAATGCCAGTTCTATCAATGCTTTATTAAATGGAAAATTATTGCAGGGTAGTGCGAATGTTTACTATGGAACCGGCACTAGTGTAAATGTAAACCCGGGAGCAACACTTACTGCTACTTCAGGAGGTTTGTTAAGCAATCTGGTTGGATCAGTTGCCAATGTTGCCAACCTGTTTGGCACTTCTGTAAAAGGCGTAAGACAAGCCAACGGAACAAGAAATGGAAATGTATTGGTAGGGGCTCCATTGGGAAACGCTGTGATCAATGTACTTAACCTTCAGTTGAAAACAGGAACCGTGAGTGTATTTAAAAAGAAAACGACTTCGCCAGGCGGCTATGTTGTGCCAGACCAGGTACTAACATCACCGCGTAACAGCAATAATATTCTCCAGGTCATTCAATCAAATCTTTTATTTGGTTATGCATTAGACAATGTATTGGATATAAACTGCGATGGCTACGGTGATATCATCGTAGGCGAGCCCGCTTCATCCGGTGTGCAATTGATCAATGCCAATGTTGCTGGTGGCGCAGCGTATGTGTATTTAGGAAAAGCAGATGGAACTTACCAGGCTGCCCCTGTATGGACATTAACGGCAACGGCCGATGCTTTCTTAGGTGTAAACGCAACTTCGCTTATTGGTTACAGTGTGGCTGGTGCTGGTAAAGTAAAAGGTAGTGCTGGTAATAACCGCATACTCGTTGGCAGCCCTTCACGAACACTTGATTTTGGTACCGGGTTGTTGAATCTTGGAAATACATTCGGCACCCTATTCAGCCTGGTAGCCGGAAACAATGGGGTAGGAAAAGCATTTGAATTCGATACAAAACAATGCTTTACACTTAGTGTAACTAAAACAGATGCATTGTGCAACGGAGATAACAGCGGATCTGTTACTGCCATATTTAGTGATGGTACGGGCCCGTACATGATAAAAATTGACAATGGAAATTATGCTGCCGGAACTTCACCGGCTACATTTACCGGGCTGGCAAGCGGTTCACATACAATCACTGTAAAAGATGCAAATGGTACAGAAAAATCCATTTCGGTTATTATAAATACACCTGCTGCAATTACTGCAACAACAAGCAAGGTAAATCCTGCTTGTCCCGGTGCATCAAACGGATCATTTAATATCACTGCAAGCGGCGGAACAGGAACACTCACTTATTCCAAAGATGCTGGTGCTACCTACCAATCCTCTGGAAGCTTCACAGGTTTACAGGCGGGAAACTATAACTGGAAAGTGAAAGATGCAAACGGTTGTACTGCCAGTGGCCAGGTAACACTTGTTGATCCAATAACCATCACCGCTACAACTTCGGTTATACATCCCAGTTACTTTGGTGCTACTGATGGATCATTCACTTTAAATGCAAGCGGCGGAACGGGAGTGCTTAGCTATTCAAAAGACGGAGGAACAACTTACCAATCGTCTAATATTTTTAATGGGTTAAGTTGCGGCAGTTACAACTGGACCGTAAAAGATGCCAATGGTTGTATAAAAAATGGCCAGGTAACATTGAATTGTGCGCCGGATTTAACATTTACAGTAACATCAAACAATCCTTCCTGTAATGGATCTGCAACAGGATCATTTACTTTAATTGCCAGTGGAGGAACAGGAATACTTAGCTATTCTAAAGATGGAGGAACTACCTTCCAGTCATCCGGCACTTTCACGGCTTTAACAGCGGGTGTGTATAACTGGGTTATTAAAGACGCTAACGGGTACACGAAAAATGGCCAGGTAACATTAACCGATCCTGCTACCATTAACGCAACAACAAGCCAGGTAAATCCTGCTTGTCCCGGTGCATCAAACGGATCATTTAATATTAGTGCAGGTGGCGGAACAGGAACACTCACGTATTCCAAAGATGCTGGTGCTACTTATCAGTCATCTAATATTTTTACGGGATTGGCAGCCGGTATCTACAACTGGAAAGTGAAAGATGCCAACGGTTGCACAAAAAGCGGGCAGGTAATTTTGACAGATCCTCCTGCGATCATTTCAACTGCAACAAAAACAAATCCTACTTATTATAATGCATCAGATGGATCATTTACAATAAATGCTACAGGCGGAACCGGTGTTCTTACGTATTCAAAAAATGGCGGAACAAGCTACCAGTCATCGAATACATTTACCGGATTACCTGCTGGTACTTACAACTGGGTAGTGAAAGATGCCAATGGTTGTACAAAAAGTGGACAGGTTGTTCTCGCATGTCCAATTGATATAAGCGTTACCGTTACTAAAAATAATCCACTCTGCTGCAGCGATCCTTCCGGCTCATTTACATTAACTGCATCTGGTGGAACGGGAACACTTAGCTATTCTAAAGATGGAGGTACAACCTATCAGTCGTCCAATACATTCACAGGATTATCAGCAGGCACCTACAACTGGGTAGTAAAAGATGCAACTGGTTATACAAAGAGCGGGCAGGTAAATTTGGTCAATCCGCCTGCGATCAATGCAAGTACAACACAAATAAACCCTACTACCATGTCTTCAACAAATGGTTCTTTTAAAATTATTGCCAGTGGTGGAACGGGCACTCTTACCTATTCTAAAAATGGAGGTAGTTCTTTCCAATCCGGCAATAGCTTTACAAACCTGGATGCAGCTACATATAATTGGGTGGTAATGGATGTCAGGGGTTGCAGGAAAACAGGACAGGTCACCTTAGCATGCCCAAATAAATTTGCCAATGCTATGCCAGAAGCGGTTAAACCAGTTATACAAGTTGTAACAGGGTTGACCATCTATCCCAACCCTGCTACTGATTTTGTTACTATATCTTTTGTTCCAGCTAAAACGGGAAAAACAAGTATCGCCTTATACGCTGTGAGTGGAAAATATATTTCTACTATCTACATAGGAACAACAGAATCAGGAAAATTATATCAGGAAAAAATTAACCTGGGCAAACTTGCACCAGGAGTATATATCATTCGATTGGCTAATGGAAACATGATCACCAACGAAAAGCTTTTCATTTTGGATTAGCGGTTCCTTTTTTTGAAAAAATGGCTGTCTGGTGAGGCAGCCATTTTTTTATATGAATAAGTTCAGAGAACTACGGGTTTATGTTTTGTACGCAAAAATTATGAATCTTCTCTGGCGCAAAGGTTTCGGAAGTTTAAGCGCTCCCATGAGTCAGGAAGATTCCAGCGTAATTTATTTCTATGAATGATATTTCCTGCGTATCCAAAACCCTAGTTTAAGCCCCAGGCGAAAACCTATATTGGATGATTTGTTTTTCCTGAATTTTATTGTTTGCATTTCCTCATATCTTGTATCCGCATTTTTTTGTTTGAAAAATATCCCTGCATCCAGGTCAAGGTAACGTTGTGTACGGTCATCTAGTTTTCCAATTGCACCCAATAATATTCCAACAGAATTTTGAACTTCATGTTTGTATATATAATCGTTTGGAAAAAACGGATTGTACCAGGTTTTACTTTCTCCATGCCGGAAAAAACATGACAGGTAAAAAGTTGACCCTGTTCTTTCCAGTAACTTTTGGTAGTTGAGATAGTAACGATAGTTTATAAAAAATCCCCGCTCATTAGAGGTCCAGCCATTGTCGCCATCAGGATGCGAATTTCCCAGTGTATCATTTACATCATCATTGTGGCCCTCGGTCATATTATAAAACAGGTCTGCACCCAACGAATGTCTTTTTAGAAAACCATATTCCAATCCAAAAGATGAATTTAATCCGGCTGACCCAAGTGATATATATGGAATTATAATTCCTTTGATACTCATACTTGCAAGAGGATTGTGCGGATTGTATGGAGAATAATTGAGGTAGTATTTTTTTTGCTTTGTTGAAGAATCGGCCCTGTTTTGCGCATTCGTTACTACAGTAAGAAAACAAAGGATAATGATTAAATTAATTTTCACAACATTTGATTTTAATAACGGATCGGCAGCAGCCTGTATTCAAATATAGGTGAAAGACCTAACCCGTTTTAAAATGGGTTAGGTCTTCTTAAAAAGTTCCAGGGGTTCCAAAGGTTCATCAACCTCTGAAACCCCTGGAACATTTGAAACCGCTGAAACTGTTATAATTAAAGATTTAAAATAACATACGACAATATATTTTTTACATCGGGTGCTATTTGTCCATTCGGCTCATTGTGAAAAGTTGTATAATAGATGCGCCCGGCATCATTTACATTATCACAGGCACCCATAGTCGCTCCTGCTGCAACCAATGCGGGTGCATCAGTGCTTTTTACACTTAGTGTGATATTTTGACCGTTGTTATCCTGGACACAAATCAAAGCATTATCACTATTCGCAATACCTCCTACATGAAATGTACCTCGTGTTGGATTGGAATATAGATTTGTTCTTATCAATAAAGGGTTGCCAGTTTGATCAGCCACCATTGTTTCCCAAAAGCCTGCATCCAATTCATTTATCTTTTCCCAGGAGGGTAAATTATAAACGATCTCGTTGATGGTTGTCGCATTTAAGTAAGCCTGCAGTGAAAGAGATGTTATAGATGCATTCGTAATTGTTTCGATCGCTCCGGTCTGCCTGGTACAAAGCAGGTTGTCAGCAATAAAACCTCCGGGCTTTTGCGTAGTGCATGGCTGAGTGGAGGCTACTGTTTGGCCCATGAGGTAACTGACGGCCCAATCAGACACATATAAACTACCACCATTGGCAACGTAATCACCAAGATTTTGGTCGGTAGTTGCAGTTACAGCTGGCATATCCGACGGGCTGGTACAATTAATAAAAATAGCATCGTAAGGAGTGATGTTGAAAAGCAGGCTTAACGAATTCCATGTAATAGCAGTGGCTGTATAACCCAATGAATCAATCAGTATGCTTTCAATTTTGTCATACACTCCAGGAATATAAGCAAGCGAAGCAATTTGATTTAAAGTAATAGGCTGGCTGGCAATTTCTGTTGTTTCATTTTCTTTTATAACAACATCCATTTCTGTTCTGAACATGGCTCCATCGCCTGATTGAATGGTTATGTGCCTGCTACCTGCTGCTGCTTCCAAAACGAACATTCCGTTTTGATCAGTATGGGTAATATACAATTGCCCGGCATTATTGGTAAATATTGTAGCTGATCTTATAGGCGTTGTATTATTGGCTGCAACTATTTTTCCTGATATCCTGCCTGTTGCCACCGGATCGATACCTGCATCTGTGTGAGGATCTTTTTTACAAGAAATAAAAAGGGTTAAGGAGATCACGACAGGGAAGAAAATGTTTTTTAATTTTTTCATGATGGAAGTTTTGGCGGATTTATTAATATTTATTTGATGCTGGTTTGTTTCTAAACGCAGCCTGTAGATTCATAACTGTAATTGGGTTGAGAATGGTTGGGTTGAAATTAATAATATTTTCTTAGGTTCTTCGATCATTGAGATTTTCAAATTAATTTTCAATATCCGACGTACAATGTTCATTGAAACTGCATTTTTCATTGAGACAAAATCAAAACTTCACAAACTTCTGCAATTTTACATCGCCGGTTTTTGTAGTCATTTTAATAAAATATACAGCCGGGGGCAAACTGGCAATATTGAGGCGTTGTCCGTTTTGCAAACCATTCCAATGTTTCAATAATGCTCCATTCATAGAAAATAGCTGAACTGATTTGATGGCTGCATAAGTAATATCATTCATAATGATCTCATTGGCAACCGGATTTGGAGCAATAGTAAACCATGCTGGATCACCAAATTTTACAGAACGTATTTCACTGTATTGGAAACGTCCATCATGGTCTATCATTTTAAGCCGGTAAAATGCCAGCTGACTGTTAGGAGTATGATCCTGTGAATAAAAGGACGCTGTCCCCTTTGCCTTTAAAGATGCAATTGTTTTGAAATTGCGGGCATCGGTACTGTATTCAAGCATGTACCTGTCAAGATTATCCTCCATAGATGATTGCCAGGTTAAGTGTGTTGTATTACCGTGTATAGCCGCATTAAAATCAACCAGCTTTACGGGCAGTACTCCAAATATAACGGGAGGGCATAAATGCATATAAGGTCCTGTTGGATCCAATTGTACGAATGTATAATAAAAATCATTGGGCAGGTTCATGAAAAGGTTTCCAAAGATCCCATGACCGGAAGCCCAGAGTGTGTTATCAGCTTTAATGATATAAGAAAAAGTTTCTCCTGCGTGGATATCTGCAACATTGGCAGCACATAAAACAGGCAGGTTTACATTAGATCCTGAGCTACCATTTCCCAGCTGGCCATAACCGCTGTACCCCCAGCCAAACACATTACCATTCTCATCTAACGCAAACGCATGATCGCCATCATCACATGCAGAAATGGCAACAATCGGTGCAGCACCTGCAGGAAAAGTTATTTTTGAAGGAGCATGATATCCGCCTGTAAATGGACCGATACCGAGCGTACCTAAATTGTTAGTAGCAGTCTGGCTACCGAAACTATATACTTCTCCCACTGCATTCAAAGCATAAGCAGCCGTTGCATTTCCTTTTATATCGATGATATTCGTAAGCCCGGGAACCGCAATAGGAATATTTGTACTATCGGGGGTAAACCAGGGATAACCTCCTGTTATTTTCACCGTTTTGTCTGCAAGCAATATCACAGTAGCACCATGGAAAGCTACATCCGGATCATCATAACCGGTGCCATAACCAACCACAACAGCACGAACAGCGTTGTTTATTCCCTGCATTTGAACAGCAGTTGTTGTCCACCCCGACACGGTATTAATTCCCAATTGCCCGGCACCGTTACTACCTGCCCCCCAAACTGTTCCATCGTATTTTACAAAAACAACATTCTCTGCACCCGCATCAACAAATTTTACATCGCTCAATATCATTGTTGGAGTTGTAGGTGAAAAATAATATCCCCATACCCAGGCAGTATTATCCGTTTTCAGGGCAGCTGAAATATAACCCGTACTGCTAAATTTTATATGGTTCATACCGGGAATAGCAATTCCAGTATCGCTACCAGTAACAGTGATATTGGCAAACTGGTGTGTATTATTTCCTCCCCATGCATATAACTGGCTATCCGGCGCACAAACGGTGCTTGCACTGTAAGATCCCACCTGGTAATTGTATGGCACATACCAGGAGCGTCCTCCAAATCCATCACCAATCATGGAATTTTGCCCGTTTGATTTGCTGACACAGCAAAATAAAAAGATAAAAAGCAGCAATGATGATGATTTTTTTATCAGGGTCATGTTGTTGATAGTTTATAAAGCCGTTCTAAAGATAAATGCAAGTAGATGATTTTTATATATAACTGTACAATCGCACTTATTGGTTGGGTATTACCATGATTTATTTTTAGACTTGCATTAATTTGGAACCGGATGACCGGGCGCAACGGATAATAACGGCTTTTATATTTGCTCCGCAAATTTTATAAATGGATTATTATAATTTATATTTTCAATATTCCCGGTAAAAAAGAAAGCATGCTGCAGTCGCAACAAGTCGCTTAATGAATATTTATCAGTGGCTTTTTGTACCAAAAAAATCCAGGGAATATTTGGAACCTATCTAAGTATCGTGACATTTCTTTTTCTGGCGCAAATGTCCGGAATGAACACTTTTGTCTTTTTAAGATTGCCGTCTGCAACCTGGTAAAGCATAAATATTTTATTATAAACAAATTTTTCTTTAGTAGTAAAATAACCGTAAAAATATTTCGATAAATTTTTAGATGCCGGTTTATTTATGAAAAGCAGCATTTCGTTTACAGTAGCTTCGTGGTTATTCCACAAATTAAAAATGGTGGATCGATATTGAGCATTTACAGTGTTAAAGCCTGTCGCAGATCTAAAACCTTAAAAAGACACAAGTGATCTTTCGGTATAACTTGCGCCAGATGTTGAGCACTACTGCGGAACAGCACTATTATTTCCGGATAAGTTTTCACGAACATTATAATCGTCAATAATAAATTTTTCGTTTTCCCATTTCGACTTTACCAGCTTATATTGATTATTGCTGGAATATTGTTTGTATGATATTGTTTTTGTTGCATGATCAAAAAATATCCTGTTGATATCTCCTGGTGCAGATAAAGTATAATCCATGTCGCAGTCCAGTTGAAAAAGATCTCTTTGTTGTACATATTTTTTTGCAAAGTAATCTGCGGGAACATGCCCGAATGCTTTCCCTTCAAAGGCTTTGATCTTCGTCCATGGCTGTCTGTTAGTCAACAATACTATAACATCCCTGCTTGAATTAAAATCCCCGGTTTCCTCAACCAACAGGAAATGCGTTTCATCTATTACATACAAGTCGGCAATATAAGTGGCGGTTGAATTGCCTTCATAAACGATCGTATTTGTTTCATTTTCTTTTATGTAATAATTCATTTTATCCCTGGAAGTATAACTATACACTACATAGGTTTTATTGTTGAGAAAGAATGATTTTAAATTAACAGACACCCTGTTATCTAGTCTTATGAATTTTGTTTTGTCATCATTTTTAGCCTGCACCAGTTTATCATAACTGTAGCTGTTTTTAAGAGCAACAAATGCTTTAAAAGCATCATCAACATTTTTTCTAAACGTATCCTGGTTAGCTGCATTTATTGGTACAGTTCCAACCTTACCCAATAAAAAATCGATATAAAAATTAATTTCTTTTTTAAAACTATCCAGTTCTTTTTCCTGGGAACAAGCATTTGTACTAAACAGGATGATCAAACAAAGGCTGCAAAATATTCTCATTATTTTTTAGATTTATCGAATGGGTTATGCTTGTATCGAAGATTACAGGATTTTTTTTATCTGCGCAGATGAAAAATTCCACCGGGTCAAAGCAACGAATTATTATTAATTTATAAAAACGTTCCGAATCGTTCAAAATGACAAGTATACCCATTTGGAATCCTACGGAGATAATCCTGGTGTTCAGGCTCTGCAGGCCAAAATTTACTAAAGGGTTCCAATGTTGTTACGATTTTACCGCTCCATCTTTTTGAAGTGTTTACTAGTTGAATAACTTCTTCAGCTACCTTTCTTTCTTCTTCATCCTGGATAAAAATGGCTGAACGATAACTTGATCCTTTATCATTACCCTGCCTGTCAACCGTTGAAGGATCATGTATTCTAAAAAAATAATCGAGTATTTCTTTAAAACTGGTTTTAGTGGGATCGTAGATTATTTCAATTCCTTCTGCATGACCGGGATGATTTCGGTAAGTTGGTTTTTCGTTTTCGCCTCCTATGTATCCTACCTCTGTATCAATAATTCCTGGCCGCACTCTAAACAAATCTTCCATGCCCCAAAAACAGCCGCCTGCTATATATGCTTTTTTATAATTTTCCATAATTTTTATTTTAATGTTTTTTTCAGATTGATTTAATAATTAAAAATTATCATTTAGTTTTTTTTTAGGTATAATCAAAAATTCATCCAATCATTTATAATTTTCTAAAAAATGAATAACATCCTGCTCCGGCATTTCGCATGGTTTTAGTAAACCCGATTTAGTAGTTAGGTAATAATTAAAACTAATAAAATGGCTTCCGCCTAATTCCTGTGCATATACTTTAATGCTTTTTCCTTCATTGAAATCTGTTCTGGTCATGCTATATCTTCTTTCTTTGTAATTCACTTCTGAATAACCAATTGGTAATATTTTTATTTTTTGTATCCAATCCATTAGCATTTATCATGCAAAGTTTTAAAAGCTTTATTCTAATGCCAATTAGACATTTTTATTAATGGTTTAAGTCCTTCGGCTTGCATTGTTCCATTATTAATATGATTTTCTAAAATATTGAAAACCATTTTTTTTATCATATGCGTAATTGGCATTAATTTCAGATTCGCTTAAAATAATCAGCATATTCGATTTCGATCATTTGCAATTTTGGATGAATGTATCTTTCACAAAAAATCCCTTCCTTATTTTTTTTATAATAATCAAGATGCTGTTCATCATTTAATTTAAATTCATTGAACAACATTGCCTGCGTAATAATTGGTTCATCAAAATTAACCTGGCATTCAGCAATCAACTTTTGAGTCTCTTCAACTCTTCCATCGAAAACATATACGGCTGAACGATACTTTTCACGAAAACGATGTCTTTTAGTTGCTGCGTGTGTATGTAAATGTATAGCTATTAAAATCTTTAAAGGAATAACAGCGGGATTATAATGAACAATCACTGCTTCTGAAAAAGTATCCTCCGGAGCTACAGAACGAATCCACCCCTGCTTTACTTTCTCAATACCTTTCAATGATTGAAAATAAGCTTCTGTACACCAATGACAACCGCTGCCAAAACCAATTTTCTCAATTATCATTTTCTATCAATCATTTTTTAAATATTATCTAACAAAACTATTTTTTATATCTATAACATTTTATGTACGCTGAGGATAGGTACGCTGATGACACAGAACTTGCTTCGCTAGCAAAAATACATTGAAATGTTTTTTAAAATACGTACGTAGAAAGTATTAAATCTGTTTAAATCGGTCGCATCCCGCATCCGCATCACCATCCCCGGCGCCGATCAAAACAGAGACTAATTGTAAATTTTCATCCGCAAGCAACGAAACAACTAATTTTATCCCATGAAAAGTATTACACTTAATAAAAATATCAGCAGAAGAGTTGAACAAGGTCATCCCTGGATATTTACCAATGAGATCAACACCGGAAAAGAAAAAGACACCAATGCGGCGCCCGGCGAAATAGTAAATGTATTCACGTTCGATAAAATATTTATCGGCAGCGGATATTATAATCCCGGTTCACAAATAGCGGTGCGGTTACTTACCAGAGATAAGAATGAAACCATCGACGACGCTTTTTTTTATAACCGCATCAAACAGGCATGGGAATACCGTCAGCGTTTAGGCTATACCGAGAACTGCAGGTTGATCTTTGGTGAAGCAGATGATATACCGCAATTGATCATTGATAAGTTCAATGATTATTTTGTAATACAAACCATGGCATTGGGCATTGATGTATGGAAACCATCCATCGTAAAAGCATTGAATGAACTTTTCAATCCGAAAGGAATCTATGAACGAAATGATGTTCCTGTAAGAGAACTGGAAGGCATGCAACAGCAAAAAGGATTTTTGTCTCCTGAATTTGATACCAGCATTATCATTACAGAAAATAAAAATGAAGATGGCAGCGGCGGCGTAAAAATGCACGTAGATATTGCCAATGGACAAAAGACCGGCTATTTTTTAGACCAGCAGGATAACCGCCGTGCCATACGCAACATTGTAAAAGATGCCGATGTTTTAGGTGCCTTTTGTTATACCGGTTCTTTTGAAATCAGTGCTGCTTATTACGGAGCAAAATCAGTATTGGGTTTAGACATATCACAAAATGCCATTGACATGTGCAATAAAAATGCTGCATTGAATGGCCTCGAAGCTATATGCCGCTTCGAATGTGTGAATGCTTTCGATTCATTGAAAAATTTAACCAAAGAAGAAAAGCGCTGGGATGTTGTAATGCTCGATCCGCCATCCTTTGCAAAAAGCCGCAGCAATATTGATAAAGCCATAACAGGATATAAAGAGATCAATCTCCGCGGAATAAAACTGGTAAAGCCCGGTGGATTCCTGGTAACATCCAGCTGCACCAATTTAGTAAGTCCTGAATTGTTTTACGACACGATTGTAAAAGCAGCCAGGGATGCTAAAAGAAGAATACGGCAGGTAGTGTTTAATGCACAATCAGCAGATCATCCAATTATCAGTGGGCAGGAGAATACGCATTATTTGAAATTTTTGATTGTGCAAGTGTTGTGAGTTCTCCATATTTTTCTGGCTTTGCGAAATCTACCTCAATGACAGGATTAACATTTTTTAAATTAAACGAAATGCCTTTACAGTCTGCATTATTTCGGATTCAAATATCAAAAAACAATTTTATACACGCTTCCCGTATTTTTGTTTAAAATCAAATTGATGGAGCATCATTGCAAAAACTGTGGTACAGATTTTAATGGCAGGTTTTGTAATACCTGTGGACAGAAAGCCGATATACACCCATTCACATTCACAAATATTTTCCATGAGGTATTCCATGCTTTCACCCATGCTGATAAAAGTTTTCTTGTAATGTTGAAGAAAATAATTACTGGGTCCGGAAAAGTTGCCTATGAATATATAGTGGAGGGAAAGCGTCAGCGGTATTACAATCCATTTACATTTTTTCTTCTTGTAACAGCAATTAATGCATTTATAGAAAGTAGTTTGCTTACGCTAAAGCAAAATATATTTCATGATAATAATGAATATGCAAGGTTGTTCAATGTTTATAACAAAGCCATGTTGCTCATTATAATACCATGCATTGCACTTGCATTTTTCGCCTTGCATCATAAGAAATCCCGGCTCCGCTATAGCGAATACACCGTTTTTGCAATGATGCTGTTTTCACTAAAAACAACAATTGATATATTTGTTAATTCCATCAATTATATACTCGCTTATTTTTTTCGCATTTACCGTGGGATTGATGATTACACGTTATACATTCTTACAGTAGCTTTTCTTGTTGCTTATGCTGACCGCCAATTTCACAAACAGCTATATGCATCGCCTTTGCTAAAATCAATAACGGCTGGTTTATTTTTTTGTCTCATTATCGTCGGCATCAATATGTTCATTGTTTGGGCCTTCCTTCGACATTTTGATGGATTGGGTGTGTTTTCGATATATGGATTTAGGATCAGCAGCTGATCAATAAATTTTATTTACGACAATGATAACTATTCATTTTCGCGTGAAGGAGCTTAAATAGTATTGGGAAAATGTAAATTTGTTTTCTTAAACGCAGGTAATATATTTTTTACGACATGAGATATCAGATTTCAGGAAAAACGATTATGATCATGTTCTTTTCACCAACAAAATTTTCTTAGCAATGCAAACGAAGCTGTAAGAATACGCCAGGTAGTATTTAATGGACAATTAGCGGACCATCCAATTATCAGTGGGCAGGAGAATAAGCATTATTTGAAATTTTTGATCGTACAGGTGTTGTAAATGAAAATATTGGATGGTAGATGATACCAGTAATGCAGCATTTTTTACTCCATTTTTAAATACCAAAAAAAACTGGCTATAGTCCTGGGTATAAAACCAAAACAGAACTAAACAATTCATAAAAGCCGGCTATGGACGAAACACGAAATTATTTTTAATGAGAAAAGCAACACCGGCAAAAGATTAGATTTACCCAGCGGTGGACGGACCGATTATCACTTTTATTTCTTCAATCGTATTAACTGGAAAATTTCCACACTTTCCATGTTCCCTGATAGCTTCCTCATTTTGAGCTTCATGGATACAATAGATTTTGTCTGCCGTAACGAAGGATTGTATCCATGTATATGGTTTTCCTAAAATAGTTATAACAGCATTAGACGTTTTTGAAATGGCTTGTAATTCTTCGGCAGTCATATTACCTGCTCCCGGAAGATTTCTTTCGATAATGAATTTTTTCATCCTCTTATTTTTTTTGTTGAACACAAAGTTATAACCGAATTAACCAGGGGATATAAGGAATTCCCCCCTATTTAGCAGGCAATACTCCCTATTTTAGTATGCCTAAAAGTAAAGCCTCAGTCACTGCTTTTGCCCGTGAGTTTACATCCAGCTTAAATAATATGCTTGATATATGGTTGTCAACAGTTTTTGGAGAAATAAAAAGTGTTTCAGCAATTTTCTTATTCTTTTCGGCTTTCTGTAATAATTTAAGAATATCAATTTCACGATTGGTTAGCTGGGCGGGATTTGTCTTTGTACTCTCCCTTATTCCTCTTGGAATTTTTTTAATACCTTCAGCCCGCATTTGCATTTTTATTTTTTCGCTTATAGCGTCTGCACCTAATTGTTGAAAAATAGGAAGGGCAATTCTTTTATCTTCCTCATTTCCTTCAGTCAATGTAAATGCCTGGTCATAGAGGCAGCCTGTTCGTTCCCAGAGCTTTGCGGCCATAGCTGCTTTTCCTGTTTTTAAAAGTTTATAGGGTTCTTCCAATTCCATTAGTACGATTTTATGTTTCCGTGCTTTATATAGCCAAAAAACAAATTTACTATTGAGGAAAATATTATTGATTTTTTGTACGAGATCAAGCGCTATTTTTAATTCTTCGTCGTCAATAATTTTATTTGTTGTCAGCCATTCATATTCTAAAATAGCGATCATTACAGGTATTATTCTTTGGTGTTCTTTAGTTAGGAGTGCAAGGTTTTTTGCTTCTTCCAAATGTGACAATGCGGATGGTTCTCCCTTTCTTATTTGAATCGTTGCCAGGGTAACCAGTGCGCCTATCCGAACAATTGCAGATTGCCCTGGTTTAGCCAGCAATTTCTTTACGATGGCAGTTGCTTCATCCCAGTCACCGGTCTCCAGCAGCATTCTCGCTTTTAGCGTTAGGTTATACTCGTTTGAAGACTCAAGATCCATGTCTTCGCAATATTTTAAACCTTCCGATAAAAATTTTTTAGCCAGGTCATATTCTTTAAACTCCACGCTATTGTATATAATACTGGTATATGCCCTGGCTGCATGATCATGAAAGGAATTTTTCAATGCGATGTCAAGGCTTTCCAATAATAATTTTTTTCCTGTTTCTTTTGCGGGATGAACCCTCCATTGGGCAGTACCAACATTGCCCAGCGCATGGCACAGAATATCATCATCCATTATTTCCCTGGCCATTTTGATAGCCATGTTTCCCCATTCAATACATTCAGTAGTTTCTTCAGAAAACATCTTTAACTGTGACATATTACTGAATGCCATCGCTTTTGCTTTGGAAGTGGGTTGAAGTTGTAATATCTCGATTGCCTGGTTGCCATATTTTTCAGCGTTGTCACGATTACCATTGAACCACCAAAGCCTGGAAAGAAACCTCATACTGTTACCAACCTGCTCCATGTCATTTTTCGCCTGCCAGATTTCCAAAGCCTTTCCCTGGTAAATGATAGCTTCCACTACCTGGCTGGTAAGATAACATTCATAAGCGTACCCTTCGTAAAATACGATCAATTGATCTTTATCAATTTCGTCAGTATATTCAATGGCTGTTAGAAATAATTTTGATGCTTCCACGTGTGCGCCTGCTTTTGCAGCCTTCGTGGCTGCAATCGGGGCATATTTAACAACCACTTTTTTTTCATTTGCATTTTTTGCATAATGCACGATCCGCTCAATTTCTCCTTTCTCTTCAAATGATTCTACAAAAAGTTCAAGCAACATTTTGTTCAGCTCAATGCGCTTAAAGGGCGAAAGCGATTCTTCAATTGTTCGTCGGTATAGTTCATGCTTAAAAACTACCTTATCGTTGTGAATAATAATAACGTTCATGGCAAAGCAATGATCCATCGCTTTATTCCAGGTGGATTTTATTTTTACGAATCGCTCTATTTCCAATCCTTCAGGAACTACCGAACATAATTGCCATGCATGTTTTGTTCCTTCATCCTGCCGCTCATAAACTGAAAGGATGGAGTCTTTAATATTATCAGGTACACCCGGACTGTAACTCGCCAAAATTTCATTTACATAAAAAGGGTTACCTCCTGAAATGCTGTAAACATCTTCACCACTATAACCCTTTTCTATAGCCATCCTGGAAACAATTGCTTTAGATAGTGGCCGTACCAGCATTTTTGTAAATGAATCCGGAGGTATCTGTCCCAATACATTCCGAAGGGAGTGTTTTATATGAATTTCATCGTCGCGGTATGTAAGAATGAAAAGGCAGGGTAATTGCGAAATACGCCTTGCAAAAAATTTAATAAAGTCTAGTGTTCCCTCATCAGCCCAGTGAATATCTTCAAACACAATCAATAACTGCTCCTTTTTTATACTTAGTTCCTGGAGAAAGTTTATAAATAATGTTGTGCGGTCTTCTTGGGTAGGGCTAACAGGCCAACGTTCTTTATTTACCTGCCATAGAACATCATATAAAGCTGCCAAAGGGCGGGGTGTAAATAATGCATCGCAGGCCCCACGGTATATTGTACAGTGGCCGGCTTGTTGTTTACAAAAAGCTTTTATCAAAGCTGTTTTACCAATACCAGCTTCTCCTGCTACAAATATGCAATGCCCTTCGCCTGTACTGACATTATTAAAATGAGTTTGCAGCAGATCTAAAAATTCGCCACGTTCAACCAGTTCCATATCGAAAATTGTAAAATGAGGAAACCCTTTTCATAATATAGGGTATAACTCCTAAACGCTAACGCATGATATTAGGTTGCTTTGCCATTGAAACAATTTCAATCAAACTTAAAGTTATTAATTATGAAATCAAATTTTGTGCTGTTCACTTTTATTGCATTCAGCAGCATTTCTCTTCACACATCGGCACAAGGAAAAAGTGTTGATAAACCCATTAATGGATCTGTCAAAAAACATCTTTATATAGATGTACACCAATTAGAACCGGGCAAAGTAAAATTTGAAGATGTTGCCAAAGCGCATGCAAAAGATCTCGCTGTTCAGAAAAAGTATGGAGTAAATTTTATTAAATATTGGGTCAACGAAGAAAAAGGACTGCTGTATTGCCTGTCATCATCCGTTGACAGCGCATCAATAAGAAAGGCGCATGCCGAGGCACATGGATTATTGCCAGCATCTATTTTCCAGGTAACGGATGGTACCAGTGCAAGCGAAAACGGACAGAATAATTTCTTCCTTGATGTACATTATTTAGGAGCAGGAAAAGTTTCAGCGAAGGATGTTGCAGCCGCACATGCAAAAGACCTGGCTGTTGAAAAAAAACATAATGTAAACTTTATCAATTATTGGGTAGATGAAAAATCAGGAACTGTATTTTGCCTGTCGCAGGCACCGGACTCTAATGCCGTGATACTTACACATAAAGAAGCGCATGGGTTGATACCTGCTAGGGTATTAAATGTAAAACAAGGTGAATAAAAAATTAATTATAAACGTTGATATGGATAAATCGAGTGTAGTTGGGTATGAATCTTGAACATCAAATGAGATTGAAACTTTCGTTTTTCTACCCCGAAGATAGATATGCGGATGACACAGATACGAGGGATAAAGGCTGATTTATTATTTGTTCCAAAAAATGACAGATCAATTATTAAATTTATTATCAGTGATGTTTCGCCAGCAACATTTATCCTTGGTTATCCGCCCACTCCGTTTCATCCGTCTTCCAATCATAGCAATATATCTTTGAGCCAGATAAAAAATTGCCCGCTGGTAAAACCAGCGGGTATGGCTAATTTAGAGTCAACATATACAATGCAACCTTACGAGGATGGATAATAAATTACGGATTAATTTAAGATTATCCTCCGTAAAATAGAAGTGCTGTTGGAAGATTAACCATTTACGAGGCTATATCAACTTTCTGCAACCATAGTGTTTGACGAGTTCAAAAGCCCGTAAATATTTTTTCTAAAAATAACCAATAGCACAATTGCTATGCCTGTGTGTATGCTGATGAGGATTGGTGTTCCCATGATCCATGGAGTCGAAAGAAACCCATAGTTTAACAACGAATTCATACCGATAAGAATATACAATAAAATAAACAGGAGCGGCAAGCAGAGAAAACCGACGAGGTATAACCATCTGCGGCGATTGATAAGCACTGAAAATGCTTTTACAACAGGTGGTAAAACGATAAGGGCCACGATCCCTGAACATATCCATGTTATCTGAACATTTGTAAACGCATGTTTGAGCAACTGCCTGCTTACAACCATTTCGTCGCCGGCACCTTTCATCACCTGTGTGATTCTGCCAAAAGGAATGTTGGCAAATACCAGGCAAAAGCCAACAGATTTTTTGCAGCTATCTACAGCATACAGTAACCACATTCCCAACCACATCAGGGCAAATGAAAATAACGGACCAGCCAATGTTGCCAGCCACGCCCATGAATGAATTTCCCCGCAACCTTCGCATAAATGCCAGGCATTGAAATCACGCATGCCCCAGCATCCACAAATCATCCTACCAACGGTTATGTGTACCAGCTCATGCAGTTCAAGCATTACGATTGTAAGCAACAGGAAAGCAAAAATCGAAGAAGCGGTTAGTTTGATTTTCATAAAATATTCCATTTATAATTTCGGCCTGCCGTCGGATTGTCATTAAGGTTATTCGATGATCAATATGATCATTGTCGCATTTGATCTTTAAAATAATCGTATCTCTTAACGCTTCCTGTCTGGCAATCCACTATCAGTAAAATGCTGCAGTTTCCACTGTCAATTGCCTTGTTATCATTTGCAAAAATGAATAAGATATTGCCAGCAAAATAATAGTCAACCCACTTTTTTACCCCGGTATTTAATTCCCAAAAAGTTTTACCCTCTTGTGAAATATGGCTGATGAAGATCTCTCCCTCAGCTCCAATAACTTTTTTATAGATCATCATGTAACCTGTAGGATCAGATAAATGAATTGCTTTACCAGTTTCTTTATCTGCTAAAAAGCCGCCATTCAAATAATAAGTGTTCGCAGTAGAAACCTGCAATACTGGCTTATCAAACTCAAAACGTTCGTAACGGGAAAGGCCATAAGTAGCATTGTAAAATTGTCTTCTTTCATCCTGGCCATAATGAGACGTAAATGATAACATGGTATTGATGGTTTCTATTTCTCCTTTTGAATAAAGACCCAGCCATTGATGATTAAATGTATCCTGGTTTACCTGTAGCTGGTTAAAAGCAAGACCCGTTTTCCGGAGATCTTTTAGGCGGTCCTGTAAGTTGCTTGCCAGTTTTTCTGCCTGCGTTTTGTTATTTAATTTTTGAGGCTCTACGTATGGTTGCGCAATAAGTGTGTTTGAATGTATGAGCCATTTAGCTCCGTCATTTGTCTTAAAAACAATTCCCTTTGCTGAATCATTAAATTCATAATATTGACTTGCATTCGGCATCATGCCTTTCAATAAAGGATTTTTTGCTTCTATCATTTTTACATCGGCAACTTTCGCCAAACTAAATGCGTCAAAGGCCATTAACTCATTAACAAATGCCCACGCATGACGACCTTCTGCTCCTAATATCTTTTCAGGAAAATTTTTAACGTCAGCGGCTACTTTCCTGCTGTTTATTTTTTCTCCTGTTATAGCATTATTACATTGTACATAATAATATTCGCTAATGGTTTTACGGGTAAATCCGCCTGTATTGGAATAGCTATTTACTTTTGTGTACTTAACAAGACTGAACAATACACTACTGGTATCATTTTTAAAATACAATACCTGGGGAATCGCCTCACGTTCGTCGTATCTTGATAAACAACTGCGCAGGCCGAATATAAAGCCGGCTACAGCAAGTATTATTATCACTAACAGGGAAGTGTATCCTTTTACAACAGGCGTCATCATGCTCAATTTAAATTAGTTGGAGTAAACATTTTTTGTAAATCATATTGCTGCGTATCGGCCGGAACCTTGCAAACCAAAATATTCTTACAAAAAAGAGGGCCCTATTATTTTTAATAATGATGCTTTGAACCCTTAAACAAAAATAATTTAAAACTGATTTAATTTAAACGTAGATCAAGCCTTCGGCGATTTCTTTTTAATTAACGGTAAATTTTTTATGAATCAGCAGTCGGGCGATCCATTTAATCATATTACTTTTTGAAGCATGATCATCTTAAATATCAGGTAAAGTATTTTACACTTGCTACTAACTTTAATGATATCAGCAATAACAAATTACTGATTGGTAAATGACGTATCTATTTAGAACATGATGGTAATGTTATTGAAAAATATTTTTTTGGTTTCGCTGTCTAACATAATCCAGGGTTTAACGTGGTTGTGTGCAGGTGTTGAACGTATATGTATTGCTGCAACATACTGCTTTCAATAATTTCCTGCTATCAGCGGCTGTTAAAAATACTTTTGCGCAACTTCTAAACGACGACCTTTTCTTTTTGTAAAATATTCTTTTGTGGAAGATCTGATACCAACGATTTAATATTTTTTGCAGAAAACACAAACGCGATCACAGCAACCAGTAGTACAACATACACTAACAATGGCGATCCCATGAATGGGTGTGTATTCAACACGCCAACTTTAAGTAAAGAATTGAAGAATAATAAAACCACCATTCCTTCCAGTAGCATTGGCAAAATTAAAAACCCTGAAAAGAGCTGTACTTTGAATCGTGTGTTGCGGAATGTTTGATAAGCAACATACAACGGGTAGAAAAGAACTGAAATAATAATGGCAATCAATACAAACCGTGCAATCGTTGGATTGGAGATAAAAGTTTTTATCACTCCATACTCATCACCACCACCAATCACTGCTGTAAACAAACGGGCAAAAGGCAGACTTGCAAAAATGATCGTAAGTCCCCAGGATTTTTTTTTGGATGAATTACTGCACACAATAAGAAAAGCACCTGCCCAGATCAAAAAATAATTTACAAATGGACCTTCCATACCAAGCAGTGAACTTCCTGTATGATTTTCCAAATATGCATCAGACATGGGATGTACATTATTAAAATCTCTTGTACCCCAGGTGCCGCAAAGCAAACGCCCAACAATCATGTGTGCAAATTCATGCAGCTCATGAATAATATGCCTTAGTGAAATAAATGCAATGATGTAAAGGGCAGATAGTTTTACTACAAATTGATTATTTGTATTGGTATTGTTTATTGAATTTATCATACAATTTTATGGCTTAAAAAACATTTCCTGACGGGTTAAAAAGAAATCAAAAGTAAAAAATGCTTCATCGCAATTCCCTTACTTCATCATCAGCCTCTTTAACCTGGCTATATGTTTTGCTACAAATTTTTCTGCGTTTATCTTAACGCATCAATACTTCAAAACGAAAACCTGTTTTAAGCGCTTAATGCTGAATGCCTGATAAAAGTAACATACAGTTAATTATAGATTTCGACGACGTAGCCAACGGTGGGCGCTGATTGGTAAACGGTAAACTTTTGTAGAAAGAAATTGTATGATGACTATTTTTGCAGTAATGATTGTTGCCTTTTTATAACAGTGAGTCATGTTTAAAAGATGCCCGGCTAAGGCACAGATGAGTAAGATAAAAACTTTGTTACCGGTTTCCCTTCCGGATTGTAATATAAGTGAGGATAACAATAACACATCCTTTAAAAGAATCCAACAGTAAATTATCAGGTTTACCAAAGGCAACGTAAATACCAACGCCGATGCCAATCCACCAAAAACCAAGCAGGTAGCATATTGCAGCATAACTTTTTTTGTTAGTCACCTGGTAAATCGCCAGGCCACAAATGAGGCTAATGAAAAGCAGGCACCATGCTACTATATAAGCAAGGAAAGCTGTATTGCTGTTTAGTACAACGCCGAATTTTTGCATAGTAGCTTCTGTGGCGAAGAACGCACTGCATGTTAAAAACAATTCCAGTATGAGTGCGATGCTTAGTACAATGATTAATATTTTTCTCAACATACGTTTTTTTTATTGGCTATAATTGTAGGGTAGTGAACATTTTATTTTATGGATTACGGCTTATCGTTGAACAATTTTGTCATCATTCAGGCAATTGAAGATCAGCGATTTTTTTGATAGTCTTAAGAATATAAATTGAAACACAATCAGTCAATGTAAATTTACCAATGCTTTTTATCACTAAATTAAATGATGTTGGGGAAACTGACCTCAGCACAATGCTAAACACTTTTTTTAATAACATGATATTTTTTATTTATCAACCTGCACTTAGAATATGTCGTACATATGATCAGATGCATAAATGCCGGTCAATAGCAACCCATTGAAACAGGACATAATAAACGGTACAAGGCTATGATTGGGTTCATAGCCTTATTTTTATTCTTTCCGGCATTTGTATTCAGAACAATCACCACTCCAGGGAGTAGAATGTTATTGAAAAACTTATACTGCATTTTTAACTCAGCATTTAATCTTTGAAAAAAATCGTTACTTAAGTTCTTTGGTATAAACTCAGGATCATACCTAAAATAAATATTTTGTTATAGATCAATATTTTTGGTTTTTGAGTGATCTGCTTCGAGGATGGGAAAACGGATTATACGTGGGTCGGCAAGGCTTTTCTTCCTAATACCAATACGGTATAGGACAGCACGAAAAGATAATACCCAAAAAGGATATCAACGTTTTGAAACACAGAATATCAGTACTTACGGTAATGAGTAGATGAAATTTCTGCTATAGACCTGTAAGGTCTGAAGACCTTACAGGTCTATAGCAAAAAACAGCCCGCCAGCGTTACCTGACGGACTGTTCCTGCGCCATTATTTCGAAGGCTTAGTGTTTGATCAGTTTAAATATTTTTCGTTTGCCTTCCCGGCTATGAAGCGTAACGAGATATAATCCGCTCTGTAGGTAAGAAACATTTACATGAACACTTGTGCTGGACACAATATTGATCGTTGTTATGGTCTTGCGGCCATCTGCACCTCTTATTGTCAGGCTTTCCCAATTGTCTTCCAGCAACAAGTTGTCTATGGTGAATTTTCCGTTTGATGGGTTTGGATATAGTCTTCCCCCAGACGTCAAATGATCCAAATTAAACGTCAACACATTGCTATTAACCATTGTTCCCGATGCACAGGAAACATCGCTCGTGAGCACGCAGCGGACTTTGTCAAGATCTGCAACAGCAGTGTAATCCAGGTTTGTTGCCTGGGCACCGGCAATGTTAAGCCATCCATGATTTGCAGTACTATCCTGCCACTGATAGGCCGGATTGTTTCCGCCATCTGAAACCGACGATGTTAAAGTAGTTACTTCATTATCCGACACAGTTGTATTCCCGGAGATCAAAATCGCAGGCTGTGGATTATTTACCATCACATGGATGGGATTGGCATATACCGTATCATGGACAAGACAGGCAAGATTGCTGACCAGGTACACATCTACCTGGTCACCATTCATAAGTGTAGAGCTTGTATAATTGGCGCCAGCCGCTGTAACATCCAATGCGTTTACCCGCCACTGGTAGATAGGTGTAGATCCCCCATTGGTGGGGCTTGCAGTAAATGTAACAGAAGTGCCTAAACAAATATCAGTGCTTGAAGCGGAAATACTCACAGAAGCCACAATGGTTCCCGGCGCTTCCGAAACCGTAGCAGTACCAGTGAAAGTACAGCCATTGGCGTCTGTAAACATCACATTGTGTACCCCTGTCGATACCGCGGTAAAATTATTGGAAGCCTGGGGAATGCCGCCGTCAAGCGCATATGAGTAAGGACCAACGCCTGTGAGAGGGGTAACGGTAATGGAACCAACACTTGCCCCACAACTGGCATCGGTAGCACTAACGCTGGCAGTAAGATTACTTCCCTGGAACAGAACTCCGGAAAGCGTCACCGTACAGCCGTTGGCATCCGTGATTATTATAGCATGGTTTCCCGCTGCAACTGCTGTGAATATATTTGACCCCTGTGCAGAAGCACCGTCCAATGAATAAGTATAAGGTGCCGTTCCGCTGGTAGCGATTGCTGTAATTGTACCGTTATTTATCCCCGGGCAGCTCGTTCCGGTGGTAGATAATATTCCGGTGATACCAACGCCTTCGCCAATGCTCACCGTGATGGTTCCTGAACAGCCGTTCACATCTGTAAAGAGGATGCTGTGTGTACCGCTGGTAAGCCCGGTAAACTGGTTACTCGTTTGCGAAGAACCTCCGTCAATAGAATAGCTGTATGGGGCTGTACCGGTAGAAGCATTGATCGAGATGCTGCCATTACTGATACCCGGACAGGAAGTTGAAATTGAATTGGCAGTTGCCGCCATCACTGTTACCGACAATCCGAAAGTAACACTGTTGAGGTTCCCATCAACAATACACCTGAAAAGATACTGGTTCCAATTACCAGGGATATTACTCAGTACCAAAGTCGGGCTTTGCGTGCCGGAAAGGTTGGAACCGTTGCTGATATTTGTAAATCCTGTGCCGGTGTTCCATTGCCATTGATAAGATGACCCGGTAATATTTGATACGATGGTTGCATTCCCATTTGGGCACAGCCAGACGGAAACCAGGGCAGGGCTTATCGCAATACCGGTAGTTGCCGTATTCGTTAACACCGGACTGTTGTAATCAAAATAAATATTGGCATCATTTGGTATGATGCTTCCTATGGCCAGGGTTGCGAGTGGTTTAACACGGAAGCGAATGTACCCATGGCTGGCAGGTTCATTTACGTTGCTGTCGGGCAGCTGGATATCTATGAATTCAAAGGTCAATAAATTGCCTGTGCGCCTGATGAGTGCCGGATGTGATGCTGCAATCATTTGCACGGATGAAGCCTGGAGTTGAGCATCAAGTTCATCTGTTATCACCACCGTAAACGCAGTATCATTTCCTGTATTCTGGAAACGGACCAGGTAATCGATATAAGTACCATTGCTCACCTGTGCAGGTGTAAGTGTAGGTGTTGACGTTTTATCGTTTGGATCATATGAACCCCTTACAACATTATAGGTGCTGTCGGAAGACGATTGGCTGTTATAAGTTGCCGCAAGTTGCACCTTGATTGTATCACCCGGGGCGGCAGCAGCGCTCACGGTAAAATTGACAAAAAAGTATCCATAGTCACCCGGGGAAAGCGGGAGGGCCGGAATGTTTAAAGTATTGCCCGAATTGGTTACGCCCGGAAGAGATGATGAATTATAGGTAAGTTTTGATGCATCATACCGAAACTGCATGGCCACCGGAATGCTGGTTGTCCCTGCATTTTCATAATTGATTCGGTACTGCTCCTGGCGTCCCGCCCTGGCAACTTTGATGGGAATGATATTCACTGCGACGCTATCAAACTGGGTGGTAGGTTGAAGTGCATAATTAGCATATACCATTGTGTCGGTTGAATTGAAATTATACACAGAATTTGCAGGAACAGCCTGGTAAAAAGGCGGATTTTCTACTGCCAGCATATTTGTACCCACTACGCCATACACTGCGAAAAATCCATCTAAATTACTATACCCATTAGAAGAACCAGCATTTACGCTAACATTCGCCCGATAATTTTCCCCGGGATCCTTTAAGCCATTACTGTTATTATCGTAAAAAATCCGACCGGTAATCAGGGGAATTGCTGTACACTGATGCGAATTATTTATAACGGTGCATAAAGGCAGCGCCGGGGTAATGTTGTATGTAGGTACATATGGAATACAATCAACCAACGTACCGGTTACGTCGACAGAAAGCATCGATGCTGGCAGATGAGGAACACACGCTATCCCGTTGGCTCCTGCATTAAGGTATTGTAATGTCTGGGGTAGATATATGGGAACTTCAGTGAATGCATTGAAGTAAATATTGAGATAAGTCAACCCTGCAGGGAGTACCGGAAGAGATGATATTCCTGCTGATAACAGGTCTCCAATATTACCAAAGGGTGCGCAACCATACATCGGGATATCACAATAATGCCTGCAACGACTGCAATCCAAATATTTTAAAGTGGTTGGCAACGAAGTAATACTCGTAAGTCCATTTTGGCCGCAATAGAGGTATTCAAGAGTAGGTGGCAAAACCGGCAATTCAAGCATGGTATAGTGATCCCCTGCATCCTGGCTGGCGCAATTAAGAAATTTTAATCCTGTGGGCAGGTTGTTTAGAGCGCCCAGTTCGTTTTGGCTACAATCGAGGTATTTAAGGGTTGCAGGCAAAGGAGGCAAACTATAAATAGGTGAATATTGGCCAGGTTGAATATCTGTTGCGTGTCCTATCCTGGCTAAAAAAAGTGTATCCAGGTTTGCTGGCATTGCTGGTAATATTCCATCATAGCGCATGCTGTTTGTGAAATCCAGGTAGTGCAAATTCGGAGGGAAAACAGCATTCAGGTCAAGATCGTTTTCACGGCAAATAAGTTTGGTTACAGAATTGGGACAACCTGCAGGAAAGCCCGTACGTGAACAATTCAGTGTTGTTATATTGGGTGGATATTGAAATCCATTTAAATAGCAATCTGAAATATCAAGGTATTGCACCGAGGTAAAATATTGTAAACCGGTCATATCTACCGAACCCGCTCCCGGATTATTGGGATCACCCGGCCAAATGTCTGCGCCCGTGTGAATTTCAAAATGATCGCCCGCAGCAGTTGCCGCACAGGGAATATTTAACATCAGGTCACCATTCACATCCGTATTGATAAAGCAGGATGGATAGCGGCTCAGCAGGGTATCCCGAAATTCTCCGAGTGGCAGGGAAACATCCTGTGCAGAAATGAGGGTATTCACGAAAAGCGAAAAGGTGAGGAGGAATAATAATTTTCTCATAAAGTTGGGTTTGGCAGATTGTTGAAAGGTAATTATTAATCTAACTACAAAGAAGCTTTTTTATGAATTACCACAAAAATCCTTTCGGTTCATTTAAAGGCTTTTTAATTAAATTTATTGGTCAAAAATTTAAAATAACATATGAGCGTATATTTATAATATCCGCAGCTATTACTCCATTTGGTTCATTGTAAAAGGTTGTAAAGTAGATGCGACTATTACCAGGTGTATTAAAGGTCTCATAATAGACGTTTTGGTTGATTAATATAATATTTGAGCTCAGCGATGCCTTTACATCCAGCTTTTATATTTTATTAACTGTACTGAAGTCATAAATGGTTGGGTATAAATATTATTTTTTGTAAAAAAAGCAAGGAACTTACTTCAAACGCAGTGGCAAATGCCGGTTTTGATTTTTGTTGCTACCGTTGCATATTAAATTTTTTGATATTAAATATTGAATTTTTCTTAAATTCTGCCCTGGCGAAAGTGTTCGGAAAGATCACTTGTGTTTTTTAAGGGTGCGGGTATCCCGCCACGGCCTGGTGTTTTCACCAGCCGTGATTCGTTATTCAATTTCTCCTGATAATGTATGCCAACTGGATTTTTTTTAGTTTCGGTAAAAGATATTTCTCGCCACGGCCTGGTGTTTTCACCATAACTGTTCAGAAGATTTTATTTGACCACCAAATATGATAGATACACGGATGACACGGATTGAACGGATGACAACGGATTTATTTTTTATTCCAAAAAATTAAGGATCAATTTTTTGGCTTGTTATCAGTGACATGCTGCGTCAGCAGCATTTATCCGTGATTATCCCTGTCTGAATGGCTTCAGCCGGGCAGGCGTTCTATCATCGGGGCTGATCAATACTTTAAAGTATCAAAAATCCTCGCCACGGCCTGGTGTTTTCACCAGCCGTGATTCGGTATTCAATATCTCCTGATAATGTATACCAACTAAATTTTTTTTAGTTTCGGTAAAAGATATTTCTCGCCACGGCCTGGTGTTTTCACCAGCCGTGATTCGGTATTCAATATCTCCTGA
>JBDTLP010000045.1:0-38261 GCA_039934735.1 Ferruginibacter sp.
CCGTTGGCTTTAATAAATGTTCAAATAATAAAATACAAATCACTTGCCGTTGGCTTTAGCCAACGGAATAAAAAATCAGGCTTTAGCCCCATTCATAATTTAAAATGGTAAACAAAATAATCTCTGTAAAAAATCTCACTAAAAATTATGGTGATTTCCAGGCAGTAAAATCAATTTCTTTTGATGTATATGAAGGAGAAATATTCGGATTACTTGGACCTAACGGTGCAGGTAAATCGACAACGCTTGAGATCATTGAAACACTTAGAGATAAAACCAGCGGCGAAGTGATCGTTGATGGTTTAGATCTTGATAAAAGCCCGGGTGACATTAAAAAGATCATCGGCGTGCAATTACAAACATCTGGTTTTTATCCAGGACTGAATTTAATTGAATTGATTCATCTTTTTGGTGGATTATACAATAAACCAGTGAACCCAATGGAATTACTCAAAAAAGTAAACCTGGTTGAAAAAGCAAAAAATAAAAGCAAAGAATTGAGCGGTGGCCAAAAACAACGTTTCTCGATTGCAACAACATTAATCAATACACCCAGGATCGTTTTCCTGGATGAGCCCACTACCGGCCTTGATCCACAGGCAAGAAGAAATTTATGGGACCTGATCAGGGAGATACGTGATAATGGTACCACTGTGATCATCACTACACATTATATGGATGAGGCTGAACAGCTTTGCGACAGGATTGCCATTATGGATGAAGGAAAGATCATAAAACTTGATTCACCCGATAAAATGATTGATGACCTTGTTGCCAGTGGTTTTGAAAGGCCAAAACAGGTAAAAGCCGCCAACCTGGAGGATGTTTTTATACATTTAACAGGAAGGGAGATGCGGGATGAATAAAGTTGTTTTTATTTGCACTAAATTTTAAAAACTAAAATAAAAAATTGATGAAGAAGTTAGTAGTTTGTTTATTCACATTGGGAACAACGATCTGTTATGTAAATGCACAGGTAAAAAGTGCACCGGCAAAAACACCTGCAAAAGCTGGCACAAAACCAGCGGGTACTATGGCAGTTACAGGTACGCCTCTTATGAAAACCCTGCTTGATAGTTTCAGTTATGCAGCTGGGGTGAATATTGCAAATAATATGAAGCAACAGGGAATTGAAAATATCAATACTGCGTTGATGGCAAAAGCAGTTGAAGATATATTTAGTAAGAAAACAACCGCCTTAACGCCTGAACAATGCAGCGGAACATTGCAGGAACAAATGTCTATTTTCAATAAGAAAAAAGATGAGGGTTCAAAAAAACAAACTGATGTTGAAAAAGCAAAAGGCCAGGCATTTTTAGCAAACAATAAAACACGTAAAGAAATTACTACTTTACCTGATGGACTTCAATACGAAATATTAGAAGCAGGGGAACCAAATGGCCCTAAACCTACCGCACAGGATACTGTTGTGATTGATTACAAAGGCAGTTTGATAGATGGAACTGTGTTTGACGAGTCTAAAGGAAAGCCAATCACTTATCCAGTAACAGGATTTATCCAGGGATGGATAGAAGTACTCCAGTTAATGCCAAAGGGTGCTAAGTGGAAAGTTTATGTTCCAAGTGATATTGCTTATGGTGACAGGGGAACAGGTGGCGGTTCAATTCCAGGTGGCGCAACACTTATTTTTGAAATGACTTTGCATGATATAAAACCTGCAGCAACAAAATAATGGAAGATCTTAGATACCCGATTGGTAAATATGTTGAGCAACCATTTTCTTCAGCACAATTGAAGGAATGGTTGCTTGATATACAATCGCTGCCACAGCAAATTGAATATGCGATCACCAACCTTGATTATCATCAGTTGGATACAGCTTATCGCGATGGAGGCTGGACCATTAAGCAGGTCGTGCATCATGTCGCAGATAGCCACATGAATGCTTATATACGCTTTAAACTTGGGCTTACAGAAGAAACCCCTGTTATAAAACCTTATGATGAAGCTGCCTGGGCAGAAATGAGTGATACAAAAAATCTGCCGATCAATATTTCCATCACCCTACTATACGCAGTGCATAGCCGCTGGCAGGAAATATTGAAAAATATGACAACAGATCAATGGAGCAGGAAAATTTTTCATCCCGAACATAAAAAAGAAATGACACTTTGGTATTTGCTTGGCATGTACGCATGGCATAGCAGGCACCACGTTGCACACATCACGAGCCTGCGTAAAAGAATGGACTGGTAAATCTTACATCTTACATCTTACATCTTACATCTTACATCTTAAATCATCATCTTACATCTGCTACATGTTTAAGACGCTTTCTTCCGAGTACATCAACAAACATCATTATTTTACTGCCAGGAAAGACAGTTACCAAACCAATACCGGTAAAATTGTAGATCCATATTTTGTTGTGGAACTACCTACGGGCGCTGCTGCCATGGCGATCACAGAAAATAATGAAGTGATACTGGTTAAACAATACCGGCACCCGGTAGACGAAATTTTGACTGAAATACCAGGAGGTTTTATTGATGCAAACGAAAAACCGGAAGATGCGATCAGGCGTGAATTACTGGAGGAAACGGGCTATTCATTTACAACAATTCATCTACTTGGTACTTCATTGCTAAATCCCGGCGTACTGGATAATATTACTTACATGTTTCTTGCTATAGGCGGAGTAAAAATTGCTGATCAAAGCCTGGATCCAAATGAAGAAATAGAGATTATTTTAAAACCTTTGGAAGAAGTAAGAGCGATGTTAATGCGCAATGAAATAAAACAAAGTATGCATGCCCTGTGTATGTTTTATGGGTTTGAATTTTTAAGCTCCAATAAACTGATCTGATCTTTTTCAATTTCTGCAATGATAAAAAAGCTGCCGCAAACCATGATCACATCATGAGGTGTTGCATGCATCTTTGCATCTTTAATGGCATCATTTACATTATCAAAACTATTTCCCTTTAAAAGATATTCGGAAGCGGTTGCTTTTAATTCGGCTGCCGGCAACGCCCTGGGTATATGTGCATTGGTAAAATAATATTTTGCAGTTTGAGGAAATAGGGACAATACTTTGTTGACGTCTTTATCATTTACAAATCCTAATACAAAATGATAAGTTGAAGTAGGATAGCTGTAGATGAGTTGCGCCAATACTTGTTTAATCCCGTCTTCATTGTGTGCTACATCGAATATCAAAGAAGGTTTTGTTTCTACAACTTCCCATCTTCCCTTAAGGCCGCTAATTGCTGAAACATTTTCCAATGCATGATGCATATTTGATTCTGAAATGTTGAAGCCAAGTTGTTTTAAAACTTCTACAGAACTTAAGACAGTACAAATGTTTTTTGTTTGGTATAAACCAGTAAGATCAAGCCTTAATTTTTCTACTATGTTTGTAGCAACATTGCGCACATTGCACAACAAGAGACTTTCAGACGAATCAATATATTCTACAATAAATTCTTTCGATGCAAAATGCATTTCCGCATTTTCTTCATTTGCTTTTTTTGTAAAAACAGGAAGTGTCTCAGGCAATGTTTCCCCAATGACAACAGGCATATTTTTTTTAATGATACCCGCTTTTTCAAATGCAATTTCCGGTAATGTATTTCCTAATAATGCAACATGGTCATAACCAATATTTGTGATCACAGAAAGAATGGGTGAAATAATGTTCGTACTATCGAGCCTGCCACCAAGCCCGGTTTCTATTACAGCAATATCAACTTCTTCTTTTGCAAAATAGTCAAATGCCATTGCAACCGTTAGTTCAAAAAAAGAAGGCTGAATGTCCTCTGTCAGTTTTTGTGTGCGTTCAACAAAATCAACAATAAAATCTTTGTCAATCATCTCACCATTTATTCTTATTCTTTCCCTGAAATCTTTTATATGTGGAGATGTGTACAATCCTGTTTTATAACCAGCTTCCTGTAAGATAGCGGCAAGCATATTGGCCGTACTTCCTTTACCGTTAGTACCTGCAATATGGATGCTCTTAAATTTATTCTCTGGATTATCTATTGCATTACATAACTCAATGGTATTGTGTAAATCCTTTTTATAAGCAGCAGCTCCAATGCGGCTGAACATCGGTAGCTGAGAATAGAGATGATCAATAGTTTGCTCATAAGTCATTGGGCAAATTTAGTGAATAGGTGAATAAGTCAATGGGTGAATAAGTGAATGGTGAAAATGCGAAGTTCGTAACCCTGTCGGCGGTTGCAAACCCAGACAGCGGTTATTATGTGATACAATGAATGAAGCAGTTAATCACTTGCCCTTTTTTTATTTATATAAAACTATGATCTAATTAATGTTGAAATTAAATTGTACAGTTACAGTAGACTCGTCATCAGCTTTATTAAATTCCATGGTACGAAGATAATTGCGGATCGCATCTGCATAAGGTTGGCTTCTGTTTGTACTTCCTTTATCAAAACCGATAAAAGTTCCCTTTCCTGCAGCGGTTACTTTAACGATAGCAAAAATGGTAGCTTTTTGTAATTCGCCTGTAAAATTATAAGAACGATAAACTATTTTTCTATTTCCTTTTGTTACCTGGCCTATGCCAACTTTTCCTCCAGGTTTATTTCCATAAGAATCTTTGTTTCCGCCAGGATCACCTGGGTCGCCTTTACCACCTGGTGTTTTTCCCTGCATGGTATAACCATTATCCTGTGTTGGATTATTTCCAGGTTTTCCACTTTCATTACCCGGGTAAGTAAGCTTTGGCTTCTGTGGTTTTGGTGCAGGTGCAACAACAGGTGTTTCTGCTTTTTCAACTTTTGCTTTGGGTGTATTTTTTACTGGCTTGTTTACTGGGGCAGCATTTTCTTCTGCATTATCATCAGGATTTACTTTTTCTTCCTGCGCTGGTTTTGCTGCTGCTATTTGTTTAGTTTCAGGTATGTTTTCATGTTCAGGTGTTCTGTTTCCTTTCTTTAATGGTTGTTCTTCACCAAAGCCTTCGTTATTGTTGCCAAGATTTATTTCCATCAGGTCCTGTACAACGGGAACGGTAGGGGGCATTACTTTCCAGCTAATTAAAATAAATAAAAGGAGCAGGCAGATACAAATGATCGCAGTATAAATGAATGCTTTCCTGTTTTTTTCTGTTTCAAAAGTTGCTGACATAGTAGTATAGTAATGATTAAAGTTATTTATTTATTGCGTCATTAGAGAATTGATCTTCAAAAATTCCATTACAGCCAACAAAACTTTAACATTTAACGGATAGAATATAAACGATCACGCAATTCTTTTAAAGATACTATAAGGCATATGTTTCATGATCTTTGCAATTATCCACCATCGTCTTGTTATATAAGCACGTTTTCTTTTTGATGAAATGGCATGGTAGATTTGTTTAGTAGCTTTTTCAACAGATGAGATCCAGAATTGTTTATTACCCTTTGCCATTTTTGTTTTTACAAAACCGGGCTGTATATCTGTTAATGAAATAGCGATTTTCATTTTAAATGCTTTCATGTGCAGGCCTTCAAGATAGGTACTCATGTAAGCCTTGCTGGCGCTATAAGCTGGGGAAATGCTATTGCCACGGTTAGCAGCAATCGAAGATATGCCTGCAATTTGGCCATGACCTTGTTTTAAAAAATAATTAAAAGCAAAATTTACAATCTCAACAAAACCATTCACATTGGTAAGTGTAGTTTGTTTATCAATGTCCCAGCTTAATTTTTTTGAAGGCTCTCCATAACCGCTATTGTAAATTAAAATATCTAGCCCGCCAAGTTTATCAATCAAAGATTGTACATGTTTGATATTGTCATTGCCAGTCACATCAAAACATTCCGTTACAACTTTTGGAAATGATGATTGAAATGAATCAAGCAATTCTTTTCTTCTCCCTGTTATTGCAACGAGGCAACCATCCTTTAAATAAAGTTTCGCTAATGCTTCCCCAATGCCGGATGTACCACCAATAATAATTACTTTCTTCATGCGTTATGGTTTATAGTTTCTTTCACCAAAAAGAAGACTGCCAATACGAACCATGGTGCTGCCTGCTTCAATGGCGAATGAATAATCTGCACTCATACCCATGCTGATAATTGACAATGGATAATTGATAATTGACAACCGGGCTTCTGATTTTTTGAAGATTTCCTCTAGGCATTTAAATTCAGAAATGATTAGTGCATTGTCTTCGGTGAAAGTGGCCATGCCCATGAGACCTTTTATAGAAACATGTTTGAATGCGTCTTTATTAATTTCAATTTTTTTAATTAAAGTTTCTAATTCCAGTTCATCAAATCCAAATTTTGTTTCGTCTTTGGAAATATATACCTGTAATAAACAATCTATGATGCGGTTTATTTTTGCGCCTTGCTTATTGATCTCTGATAATAATTTTTCACTATCAACGCCATGTATCAAATAAACAAATGCAGCGATGTATTTTACTTTATTGGTTTGAAGATGACCAATAAAATGCCAGCGAATATCTTTTGGCAAAGATTCGTATTTGTCAACAAGTTCCTGTACATAATTTTCTCCAAAATCTCTTTGTCCAAGATCATACAAAGCCTGGATGTCCTGGATTGTTTTTGTTTTAGATACAGCAACAAGCGTCACTTGTTTTTCATCAAGTTGCTTTTTTATTTTATTATAATTCTCAATGTTTATTGCCATGCTAAATGGAGATTTGTAACCAAGGTAAATTTTGTATACGTCTTAATAAAAGATAAGCCACAGTTGCCGATACTGGTATTAAGGCAGAAGGCAACCAAAATATCTTCAATGCAAGAAAATGTATTCCTATCAATGCACCGATCAATATTAATTGTAACAATGCCCTTACGATCTTGCCGCTTTGTTGTTTAATATTAGCCTGTCGTGAAAACGGTAATGAATGCTCATTGATATTTGCTATCAATAAAAATATAAGGATATTATTAAAAAAGCCCAATGTAAAATCACCAATGAGTGCCTGTCCCCAAATATAAAAGGCAACGCCAAATAAGATAAGATAAACAGGTATGAAAAATTTAATCAGTAAAACTTTAATGCCGCCACTTATTATTTCACCTGGTTTTGTGAGTGGAACGCTTTGATAGATCCATGCAGCAGAAAAATTTTCATTAAAAGGAATGATGGCTAAACTGGAAGAAATAGAAATCAGCGGAAGGTAAATGAACCACAAAAACATTTTTGTTTCATGAAGGTGCGCCCATACTTCTGTAATATTTTTTCCACTTTTAAAAATAAAAACAAATGCAAAAACGAGCAGGTATGCAAGGCTTGGATAAAACTGCACTTTGAAATTTTTATCTCTTGAAGTTATCTTCCATACTTTTTCGAAGCCAGCACTTTCTGTTCTGGAAATACAAATGAAACGGGCCAGTTTTTCTGACCAATCTTTTTTATGGTTAACAACAACTTTATTTGTTTTAATTACTTCTGCGTCGTTACTCATTGCTCCTAATTTTCTTGAAAAAGAAGGAGCAAGAAATTTTACCATGAACCAAACTGTAAAGATGGGTACGATAACGGCGCATGCGATCATTAATAAATGTATGTTATTAAAATTCATTTGATAAAGGGAATCCACAGACATGGCCATCCACACCGGCGCTAATAAATAAGAATACCAGTGAAGTGTAAAAGTAAAATTGCCATTATCAAAATTGATCAGTCGTGGAATGATTTGGTAGCCTACAGCAAAGAATATTGTCATGAAGATCTGGAAATAACCAACGATGTCTTTTATCTTTTGTTCATTGGCAAAACGAAGGATCAATGCATATAATAAATAAGTGATGAAGATGGAGAATGCTACAGTAAGCATTAACGTTAGTATGGTTGTTAATCCAACCAACGGGCCATAATTTATAAAAGTAAAAATAACAGGTGCAATGGTGAGTGCAAGGAAAAACTGCGACAGGTAAACTAAAATATGAACAACCCTTGATAAAAATAAAGTACGGCTGTTTATTGGTTTGGGTAACAGGATCTGGTTGTCTGCGGTATCCAATAAAACAGCACTGAAATCTGTTACCAATGTCATTGCCATCATGAATAAAAGATATGCATGTATAAAGATCATAGCAACAAGCAATGACTTTAATGAAAAGATTACAACACCAATGAAGAGCCCCATTAATGCATACATGATCAGTGTCATCATCAATGGATTTTTTGATTCCTTTTGTTGTTTGCGTTTCCAGCTTGCAGGGCTGCGGCGGCGATCCATCATTACTTTTGTTTCGGTAATGATTTTCAGTCTTTCAAAATCAATTCCTTTGTTTGCAAACAGTTTCACAAACTTCAATAATAGCTTTAATAAAATCTTATCCATATTTAACTTCTTAGCACATTAATAAATTCTTTTGCAGTGCTTGTATTGTGTTCATTGCCGCCAGTGAGTGAAGTAAAAATATTTTCAAGTGATCCTTTGTGTGCCTGTTCTTTCAACGTTTCAAAACTGCCATCTGCAATTACATAGCCTTTGTCTATGATGATAATCCTGTCACTTATTTTTTCAACTACATCCATAATGTGCGATGAATAAAAAATCGTTTTCCCTGCCTGCTTCAGTTGCATCAATATTTCTTTTACAAGAATAACCGCATTTGCATCCAGTCCACTTAAGGGTTCATCTAAAAAAATAATTTCAGGATTGTGTATGAGTCCGCTGATGAGCAATACTTTTTGTTTCATGCCTTTGCTGTAAGTATTCATTCTTGTTTCTGCTTTATCGGCCAGTTCAAATAATCTCAGGAGTTCCCATGATTTGGTACTGATCACATCATCTTCCAAGGCATATAATTTTCCAACAAAGCGCAAATACTCAATGGGAGTGAGTACTTCATACAATGATGCCTGTTCAGGTATATAACCGATCCGCTGTTTTATTTCGATGGTATTTTTTCTTACATCAAGGCCAAACACAGATACATCACCATCAAATTCATCAATGATACCGCTTATGATCTTTATGGTAGTACTTTTTCCTGCGCCATTGGGACCAATATATCCAACAACCTGCCCGGCATCTATATTTAAATTAATTCCTTTCAAAACATATTTATCTCCAAACTTCTTTTTCAGCATATTTGTTTGTATCACACTCATGTTTTTTCTTTTAGGAATTATAAGGATTCAAAATTAAGTAGAAAAAGAGAACCTTACCTCAGCCTTTCTATGAAGAAGAGGGGCTGAGGTAAGTAATTATTGATTACTTACTAATTATTTGAAGTTTATTAATGAAAAATGTGCAAACGAAATTATCATTTGCACATAAAAATTATCAAATTGTAAATATTATCTCAAATCATATATCTAACATCATCCATCTTACATGTTTTCTACTTCAATATCGTTCTGCTAATCACGATGCGCTGCACCTCACTCGTACCTTCATATATCTGTGTGATCTTTGCATCTCTCATCAGTCTTTCTACATGGTATTCTTTTACAAAACCATAACCACCGTGAATTTGTACAGCTTCCGTTGCAGTCCACATGGCTGTTTCACTGCTGAATACTTTTGCCATAGAGCCACTAAGTGTATAATCCATATGCTGGTCTTTTTCCCAGGCTGCTTTCATGCACAGCAATCTTGATGATTCAATTCGTGTAGCCATGTCCGCTAGTTTGAACTGGATGATCTGGTGATTCATGATCTCGGTACCAAATGCTTTACGTTGTTTGCTGTATTTTAATGCCAGCTCATAAGCGCCGCTGGCGATACCCAATGCCTGTGATGCAATGCCAATACGGCCTCCGGCCAATGTCTTCATGGCAAATTTAAAACCGAAGCCATCTTCACCAATGCGATTTTCTTTTGGCACTTTTACATCATTGAATAAGATAGTATGCGTATCACTTCCCCTGATGCCCAATTTATTTTCTTTGGCACCAACTACTACACCTGCCCATTTCTTTTCTACAATAAAAGCATTGATGCCGCGGCTTCCTTTGGCCACATCTGTTTGTGCAATTACCAGGTAAACACTGGCGCTGTTTCCATTGGTGATCCAGTTCTTCGTCCCATTCAATAAATAATAATCGCCCATATCTTCTGCAGTTGTTCTTTGAGAAGTTGCATCGCTGCCTGCTTCAGGTTCACTCAATAAAAAAGCACCGATGTATAATTCACCATCCTTTTTCCCTTGGGCAAGTGGCGTTAAATAATTTTTTTTCTGATCTTCATTTCCATATTCCTGGAGGCCATAACAAACAAGGCTATTATTTACACTCACGCAAACGCTCACACTCGCATCTATTTTACTGATCTCTTCCATAGCGAGTACATAGCTAATGGTATCCATACCGCTTCCGCCGTATTCAGGTTTTACCATCATACCCATGAACCCGAGGTCTGCTAATTTTTCAATTTGTTCTTTTGGAAATTTTTGAAGCTCGTCTCTTTCAATTACGCCGGGTAAGCATTCATTCACAGCAAAATCACGTGCTGCTTTTTGGATCATTAAATGTTCTTCAGAAAGTTGAAACTGCATATGGCTTTTTTTAAGTGCTGCAAAAATAAGCTTTGCAAGCTAAGTTTAAAGATTCTGAAGGTTTTTTTTCAATTGTGAAACAAAAAAATGCTAATAAAATTGACTGACTGACTCTTCCCAATAGCTCGTGTTATTTCCATCCTTAACGCTTAAAAACTCAAAGTAGGATTTATACTAAATATAATAACACCCTCTTAATTAGGGTCAAATAACGCAGTTAAATACGTTGATTAAACTCTTTTATTATTAAAAAATAGTTTTCAACTTGTAGCAGCAAAATTATTTCAAAAGTGATGCACATTTAAATCACATTTTAATTGAACATTTTAAATTGACAGATTATGAAGCCTAACATTAATGATGTAAAAAATATCCAGGCATTTAAAGATGCACTAACAGGAAAGAATGTTTCGAACGACACGATCAAGACAATAGAAAAAGCATTGAATAAGGGAATGGTTTTTCAGAAGCCTGAAGATCTTGCTATTCTAAATGTTCCTTCTTCAGACCTTAATATTATTGGTGGTTTGGTGGGTTTTGGACCTATAACAGTAGTTGTGCAAAACCTAAAAACCGTTGAGTTTACTTTTAGGCCAATTGGTGAAGAAATTTTTTTCTACAGCTATCAATTTACAGTTACCTATTTTAATAAAAATGGGTTTGCGATAGAACAATCTTATCCCATTGAAGATACAAGATTGGTAATCGTTGATATTGATTTGAATGATGTCCTGGCTGGAAGTAAAGTTTCTTTAAGGGTAAAATCATCCCAGGGGAGAAATACGGCAATTGACCTGGCAGTCCCTTCAAATATTCCAAATAGTGAGGTTATTGAAATAAATGCACTCGCACTTGCAAATGCAACAATAAATGTAAAGGTTGATGCGCTGCAACAATTACCCAATCCCCCGATAAAGGATTCTTATCAAATAAAAGGCAAATTGATCTCGAATCGCAGTGCGGCAAAACTAGACGGCTACCAACTTGTTATTTATGCATCTAACGCCAATCTCCAGGATGGGGCTCCCGATTTCTCCCCTGTTGCTTTTGCACAAACAGAATCGAATGGATATTTTGTTACCAGTTTTTTAATATTTAGTAACCCGGATAATTTTGATAATGTAAATGCCGGAAAAGTAATTATAACAAAGGATGTTTTTAAAGCAGAATTTCCGATTAAGCTGGTTAATAAAACAGAAGGTAGTGGGGAAAATGTTATAACAAAATCAATGCTACCCGACAAACTCATAGTTGTTATTAATGAAGATGTTCAAACAACAACAGACTGTAAAGATTGTGGTTGCAGCGAACTGAATTTTCTTGAGAAAAAAGTATTGGAAGAATACAGTTATCATACGGTTGTAAGAACAACAGAGCCTTCCATTATTGCAGATGTACTGGAAGATGAAAAAGAGATCAACCTGGATGATATATATGGTGTAGATATCACTGTACCATTTACTGTATTTCAAAAGTTTCACAGCATTCAAAGCAAGCAAATAAACCCGGGTAATTTTGATATTAAATCTATTCTGCCAGCTGCGTCCGCAGGTACAACAATTGCGATGGTCAGTGCTGCAGCAACCTTGCCAATACCAGCACCCATTCCTAAACCTGCATTTAATAAAAACCTGCTAGACAAGTTGATCATTGACCATAAAGTAAAAACTATTATTAAAGGAAATGAAAAGCCTGTATTTAAAGGCAGAACACATCTCAATCAACTCAACCAGATAGATTGGGATGATAAGCCAACTATTTACCAGGCAGCAAGTATTGCACATGGGCATTTGCTGCATTTCAAACAGGAATGGATAGCAGACGGTTATTCAATAGGCGATTTGGTGTATTCGCTACCGTTAGCCCCGGGTCAGAAGAAACAAATTGCAGTTATCGATTGGGAACGTAGAGAAAGCGCAGCTAACTCACAAGCGGTCGATTATGAAGAAACCCTTAATAATTCTTTGGCACGCGACAGGGATATCAATGAAATAGTAAGTGGAACTTTAACTGAAAATATCAGGGGAAATTCAAAGGCAAGTACCAGTGGTATTGGAGGTGGTTTTGGAAGTTCAGTAATGGGTATTATACCTGGTGTTGGAAGTTTTGGTAGCCTGCTTGGTATCAGCGGAGGGACAAGTTCTTCGGGTTCCAGTGCAAGCCAGAATTCTAACAGGAATACTACCGCCAACAGTCTTCAAACACTTAATGACAGAACCTCACAAGCAGCAAGTGTTGTTCGTTCGCAACGTTTTACTGTTGTGCAAACGGTTACCCAGGGAGAGCGGGTTCAAGCCACATCAGAATCAGTAGCCAATTACAATCATTGTCATGCGATAACCATTCAATATTTTGAAGTATTGCGTCACTTTGCAGTTCGTACAAGACTGGCGGGCGTACAGGAATGCCTGTTTGTGCCATTACAAATGACAACATTTGATATTGATAAATGTTTACGCTGGCGCAATACGCTGGAAAAACATCTTTTCAGGCGTGAACTAAAACGAGGATTTGATGCATTAACAAGAATTCAAAATGAAAAAGAAAGTCCATTTGAAAATTATTATGACAGCATTGGTTTTCCAAGAAAAAATTATGCAGAGCAAAGTATTAATTTTTATAGTGGGGAATTGTACATGGAATTTTTCTTTTTTAATACAAAAGATCAAAAGATCGACACTGATATCATTGCTTTTTATAACTTTTTTAGAATACCGTTGAGTGATTACAATGATAAAATCCTAACCAATGAAGAACTGGCTAATCTTGTGGGTCCACGTGCAATAGAATATATACTCGATACTTTTGTTATAGAAACCGATAAAGGAACCGATCTTAAATTTGATCTTTCATTGTTAAGTACATTCAGGCAAAATGCAAGCTTGCATGTTTCGATCAGGCAGAGCAGTAATACTTCTGTGTCTATTACCCGGGATCTCATTAATGCTATTAATATTAAAATGGACATTAGTAAATTATCAGCAGATGAGATTTCTAATCTTGAACAATTCCAGAACAAATACATGAAAATAAAAGTTCGTTCAGGAAATCTTCGTTATCGTACAGATAATATTTCAGGCGAGTTATTTTCTGGTACTATTAACAACGATATTTTTGCCGAAGGTGATGGTGTATATCTTCCAGCTCCACTTACGAAAGAAGAATTACGCAATCCCCGGGGTGAAGATGTAGATGCTGCAAATAATCTCATCCATCACCTGAATGAAAATGTTGAATATTATAATAAGTGTCTTTTTTTCGACATGACACCAGAGCGTCGTTTTATGCTATTGGATGGTATCATTGCTCCCGGAAAAGCAAATGGACGCAGTGTTGCATCTGTTGTAGAAAACAGGATCATTGGTATTGCAGGAAATTCATTGATCATGCCTGTGGCGCCGGGTAATCAACTTGATCCAACGATTGATGAAACATTTGACTTGTTTGCTCAATATTACCAGGATGAGCAGGAACCTATGCGTGTAAGCATGCCTACAAAAGGAATATATGCAGAAGCTGTGATGGGCAAATGCAATTCATGTGAAGAAAAAGACGAGAGCCGCTTCTGGCGCTGGGAAGAATCACCAATACCTGATAGTCCTACAACACCGATATTGCCACTTAATACGGATACACGCAGGGCTGATCCAGGTGATCTGCAGGCAAAAGATTTCCCTGCACCAATCGTTAATATTCAAAATGCGCCTGCTTCACCAGATCCAACAGGATTGCAAAGCTTACTAACGTTATTGGGTAAGGGCGATTCATTCCGTGATCTTACAGGTTTGAATCAAAATCAATTAAATGCATTGGCAACATTCCAGAAGACAATGGATACAGCGCAAAGTTTTGGAAGCCAGGCGGCAGATCTTGCTAAAGCTGCGGCTGCAAATAAATTGATTGCGGATGCCCAAAAGAATGGTTCGCTATCAAATGATGCAGCAAAAGATCTGACAGCAAAAAATTTAAATGCGGCTATCCCTCAAAGTAAGGACGAAGCAATGGATACTGCGAAAAAACAACTTGATTTAATTAAAAACCTGGAAGACCAGGGAGGCATCACTGCTGAGGATGCTCAAAATGCGAGAAAAAATATCCTTGATAATCTTACAAAAGGAGATATATCAGGAACAAGTACAGGTGATTTGGGAAGTTTAATGGATAAAGCGAGTGAAACAGGAACGGATGTAAAGAAAGATGGAGACTCATTTGAAATTAACGGAGGATTTGGGTTGGGTAAACCACAAATTGTTGATGTGAATGCTAGTGCAATACTACGCTCTTTTGAACCGGGAGTCAGCAAAAGTTGTGTTGTAAAATTATCAGTCGATTCAAAAAATGCGCCTTCTACAGCTACTTTAACATGGAATATACCTACAAGTGAAGCAGGAAAATATACTATTGCTTCTACAACGGTTGGCACTTTAAGTGAAGTAGATATTTCAGGGATCACCCCCGGATTAACCCACATTGAAGTTGTTCTTGCAGATGGAGGAAAAACGCTGACAAAAAAAACATATCCATTATGTATACCACAATATATCACAGTTACTGAGAGTGGTAATTCCTCTCCAACATTATTCGAGAATTTTTTGAGTCGTCTTTCTATTGTTCACCGTAGAGATGATGTCATTAAAATAATGAAGACTGTATCAGAAGATTTATTAACCACTTGTAATGTGCGACTAATCTGGAATGCAGGACCGTTTAGCGAGTCAGCTCCAGTTCATATACCTGGGAACAGAATTACTACTGTTGAAATTAATGATCAGCCTACAAGCTCAACTCTTGGAAATATCGGATTTACTTTCGCTCCTGCCGGACCGACGGAGTTTACAGAATTGATTCTGATTTCTCCAGGTGAAATGACAAACCCGGCATCTATTGCAGTTAATACGGACCTGGTTGCAATTTCAATAGATGTAGAATCGAATGGTTTGGCAGTTGGTATGGAACCAATTCTTGTTGAAATCCTTGGTCGTTTTCTAGGAATGGTATTAGCTCATGAGATTATTCACAGCTTGTTGGGAAGTCTAATTTCTGCAAGTGGTCATAATATTCCAAAAATTACAGGAGAAATTATGAATCAAGGAATTGATCTTACTTTTCCAGCTGCCACTGGTTTTAGAAATGTTGCGATGTCATCTCCTGTGCAACCATCAGATTTTGTTGATTTGACATCTTCAGCAATAGCCAGGTTGAAGAGTAAAAATCAAGGTTTGATCAATCGCTTTTTCCCTGTACCGCCTTCATTTCGATAAAATAAAAATGCCAGTTGATTTAATTATCAACTGGCATTTATTATTATCATTATTGAATATTAATTCAACCTAAATATAAACCCTGCCTGCAATGAAGTAATATCGAAACCAGCCTCCACATTCACTCCAAATTTTGGTGTAAAGAAATAAGATGCGCCTGCAAAACCTCCAATAACCGGTATCACTTCGTTATCATTGTGAAGGTCATTACGGTTATCATAATAAGTAAAACGGTGAAAGCCTGCACCTGCAGAAATACCTGCATAAGTATCAAGACCACGTACTTTCCATCCATAGTGCCATGCAGACCTTGCCGCCAATACAAATGTGTGTGCCTTGAAATTATTATCAAAATACTTATCAGTTCGGTTAGATGTTGTAATCCCGGTTTCGATACCAAGAGAAACAACCCCTGGACCAGCCTTCCATATTCCAAATTCGAAAGCTGCTTTTGTTCCAAACGAGGAACTGTGTGCGTATTCATTTTTGTAATCGGTTCCAAAACCGACTCCTGCATTGAGTGTTGCGTCGCCTTGTTTGAATGGAGTTACAAGACTGTTAGCTCTTTGAGCATTTGAAGCAATACTGATACTAATCATTAAGAATAATAGTGTTGCTGACATACCGTTTTTTCTTTTCATGTTTTTGGGTTAACAAATAACATACCAAGCAAAAAAAATCTAATATATATTCTTTCATAAACACTGCATCTTTTTTTTCTTTTATATCTTTATCAATCAATCTCACATGTGAACACAGCAACACAAAATTTAAAAATACAAAAGGGCATTGCTGTTATTTCCGTTATTTTATTTTTAGTAAAGATCATTGCCTGGTATATTACCAATTCAGTTGCTATTCTTACCGATGCACTTGAAAGCATTGTAAATGTGATTGCCGGACTTATTGGCGTATACAGCCTTTATGTCTCTGCCAAACCAAAAGATATTGATCATCCTTACGGCCACGGTAAAGTGGAGTTTATTTCTGCAGCTATTGAAGGAACATTGATATTAGTTGCAGGCCTGATCATTATTGTTGAAGCAATAAATAACTTACGTCACCCACATGCTATACAAAAACTTGATTTTGGTATCTACCTGGTAGCTGGCACAGCGATCATTAATTATGTTGCAGGGACCATTTGTGTAAATGCGGGAAAAAAAAGCAATTCACTTGCACTTATTGCAAGTGGGAAACATTTACGGGCCGATACATATACAACATTTGGTATCATAGCGGGATTAATACTGCTTTTGTTTACAAATATTATTTGGATTGATAGTGTGGTTGCAATCATTTTTGCTGCGATCATCCTTATAACCGGATACAAAATTATACGTTCTTCTGTTGCAGGAATTATGGATGAAGCTGATATTGATCTTTTAAAAAATATGGTTGAAACGCTGAATACAAACAGGACGGTGAACTGGATCGACCTTCATAACCTGCGACTGATCAAGTATGGCCCAACACTTCACCTCGATTGTCATCTTACTGTTCCCTGGTATTTTAATGTGAATGAGGCACATCTTGAAATTGATACACTTTCTTCGCTTGTGCGGAAAAAATATGGTGAGTCTGTTGAATTGTTTGTCCATTCAGATGGCTGTAAAGAATTCTCCTGCCGTATTTGCGATAAGCAGGAATGTAAAGTTCGTCAACATCCATTTGAAAAAAAAATAACCTGGACCATGGAAAATATTTCTACCAATCACAAACATACAATCAATAGCTAATGAGTGAAAAAAAAATTGATGGAAAATATTGGGACGATAGGTATATTGAACAAAGTTTCCCTTGGGATGTCGGAAAAATATCTACGCCATTAAAAGAATACATTGACCAGCTAACCAATAAAGATATTTCTATTTTGATCCCAGGTTGTGGCAATGCACACGAAGCGGAATATTTACTTGAAAATGGTTTTACAAATATTACTTTGATTGATATCTCGCCCACACTCGTTCAATCCATTCAGCAGAAATTAAAAGCATACGATGGCAAACAGCTTCACATTATTTGCGATGACTTTTTTAATTTGAAGAAGCAATTCGATCTTATCATTGAACAAACTTTTTTCTGTGCACTTGATCCATCATTGAGAAAAAGTTATGTGAATAAAATGTATGAGCTATTAAAACCTGCAGGTAAATTAGTCGGCGTAATGTTCAATCGTGTATTTGAAGGCGGCCCTCCATTTAGTGGGAATAAGGAAGAGTATAAAAAATTATTTTCAGAAAAATTCGAGATAAAGAAAATGGAGGATTGTTATAATTCAATTGGGCCGAGGAAGGGGAGTGAGGTGTTTGTTATTTTGAAGAAGCTTCAGTTAGGCTGAATAAAGTTCACAGCTTTTCAAGAGCTGTAAACTTTATTCAGCCTAACTTTCGACATGCCAGTTAATGAAAAATATTTAGCTCCTTTTGAAAATGAAGGCATCTATCATGTTTATAACAGAACAAATAACAAAGAATTATTGTTTCGTTCAGACGCCAATTACTTACATTTTTTGAAGTTATATGCAAAATACATTTCTCCATTTGCAGGAACATATGCCTGGAATTTACTGCCTAATCATTTTCATTTTTTGATCAAAATAAAAAAAGAAGAAGAAATAGCTAGACATATTAATACACTTTCCAAACCAACTATTTCTGAACAATTTTTTTTGATAGATAAGAATATTGATGTTTTAATGGAAATGGAGTTTAAGCGTTTCTTTACATCATATGTAATGGCGGTCAATATAATGTTTGCACGGACTGGGAATCTATTTTCCAGAACTTTTAAACGTGTTAAAATAGATAAGGATATTCAATTTACTCAAGCATTGATTTACATACATGCAAATGCTCAAAAGTATAAATTAGTAAAATATTTTGAGGAACATAAATGGACTTCTTATCATTCAATTGTTAGTGAAAAGCATACTATACTTCTTAGAGATGAAATTATAGATTGGTTTGGAAGCAAAGAAGAGTTTATCAAAACTCATAGAGAGTTAATAGAATATTATTATGGATTTTCAGGTTCTATTGAGGATGCTGATGCCGATGAGTAATTTTGTGAATTAAAGTTTACACCTTTTCAAAAGGTGTAAACTTTAATTCACAAAATTACTGTTCAAAAATCTTCGCCACTCCAAACGCCGCCGCAGCAGCAACAGCTCCAATGAGTGTAACACGAATAGCACCCCAAATCGCATTTACACCGGTGATCCTGCTTTTAAAATATCCAAAAATAAAAAGACAAACCAACGTTGCAACAACAGAATATTTTAAAGCTTCTGAAGAAACAGGAATAAAAAAATAAGGGCTCAATGGAATGATTCCTCCAACGATGTAAGAAACGCCAATATTCAATGCAGATTTAGTGGCTCTTTTTGGATCTGGTTTTTCAAGGCCAAGTTCATACTTCATCATAAAATCTACCCAACGATCTTTATCTCTTGCAATCTCTTCTGTAGCCCTGTCCTGTATTTCTTTACTAAGGCCAATGTTTGCAAAAAATTCTTTTGTCTCTTCTATTTCCCGATCACGTAAATTTTCAACTTCATGATGTTCTCTTTTTACTTCACTGTTATAATGATCCTGTTCTGTTTTACCGGCAAGATAACCGCCAAGTCCCATGGCAATACTGCCCGCTGCAATTTCTGCAATACCCGCAATCACGATGATGGCACTGGCACCTACAGCGCCACTCAATCCCGCTGCAAGTGCAAAGGGAACAGTGAGCCCGTCACTCATACCAATTACGACATCTTTTAAAAAGTCGGAACTTTTTAAATGGGATTCGTGGTGGTGATCGTGCGTGTCCATTTGTTGTTGAATTAGGAACTGTAATTTAAGCCGGAAATGTGAATAGTGAATTGTGAATGGTGAAAACTTGTAATTGTATAAATTTGAAATTTTATTACGGATGAAACTTTTAAAAAATCTATCAGTTTCGAATCAGTAATCAGTTTTTTAAATTTTCGATCTTAATACTATCAGATGAATGGTGAAATCTTTGAAGATTTCACCATTCACTATTCACCATTCACTATTCACCATTCACAAATTAATTAGTCCAAAACTTTAAGGCTCTCCCCAATGATCCTCACACAATCCAACACCTGTTCTTTCGTAATCAACAATGGAGGAGCAAATCTTATTTTATCTCCGTGTGTAGGTTTTGCCAGCAAACCGTTTTCTTTAAGTTCAAGGCAAAGATCCCAGGAAGCTTCATCTTTAGCATGCTTAATAACGATGGCATTTAATAAGCCACGTCCACGAATTAATTTTACATGTGGCGAATTTAATTTTTGCAATTCATTTCTGAAGAGCTCACCCATTGCAGCAGCATTGGCCGCCATGTTTTCTTCTTTTAAAACTTTCAATGCAGCAATAGCAACCTTACATGCCAATGGATTTCCACCATACGTACTTCCATGTTCACCTGGTTTGATGGTAAGCATGATCTCATCATCTGCAAGTACAGCACTCACAGGCAGGACACCACCACTCAATGCTTTTCCAAGAATGATCATATCGGGCCTTACATTTTCATAATCGCAAGCAAGCATGTGGCCGGTTCTGCAAAGGCCGGTTTGTATTTCATCGGCAACCATTAATACTTTATATTCTGTACAAAGTGCCCTGATGCCTGCATAATATCCTTCATCGGGAACTACAACACCTGCTTCTCCCTGTATGGGTTCAAATAAAAATGCGGCTACGTTTTTATCCTGTAATGCTTTTTCCAATGCAGGAAGATCATTGTAGGGAATTACTTCAAAACCACTAACAAACGGCCCGAAGTTTTTTGTTGATGTAGGATCTGTACTAAATGAAATTACAGCTACAGTTCTTCCATGAAAATTTCCAGCACATACAATAATCTTTGCATCACCTTCTTTAATTCCTTTTACTTCATATGCCCACTTACGGCTAAGCTTGATCGCAGTTTCAACGGCTTCAACACCTGTGTTTATAGGAAGTACCTTGTCGTAACCAAAATATTCCGTGATGAATTTTTCATACGCTCCCAACTGGTCGTTGTAAAAAGCACGAGAGGTTAGTGTAAGTGTTTGAGCCTGCTCCATTAAAGCGGCTATTATCTTTGGATGGCAATGTCCCTGGTTTACGGCAGAGTAGCCACTTAAGAAATCATAATATTGTTTGCCATCTACATCCCAGGTATGAACGCCAGCGGCTTTGCTTAGTACAACCGGTAATGGATGATAATTATGTGCACCATATTTTTCTTCAAGATCTAAATAATGTTGCGTATTGGCGGAATGCTGAATAGTTGTATGCATAAAAAAGGTGAATAAGTGAATGAGTCAATAAGTGAATAATGAAAACCAGAAAGTTTATTGTGAAATAAAAAGTCGCATAGACTTGTTCCCCCTTCGGGGGTTAGGGGGCCGTCTTATCCTCGATGATTAAGCAGATCAAGATTACTGCAAAGGAAATGTTGTATGGTAGCGATCAATTTGATGCTGCGAAACTACGGTTTTATACCCATTTGTGGAAGTAATGAGGCGGAAAATTTAGATCCACAACAGCATTTTTTTCAAAAATACCATATATACTGCTGCCACTTCCACTCATAGCTGCATATAGTGCACCAACGGCATATAAATCCGCTTTAATAGATTTGATTTCGGGATGCGCTTTAAATACCGGGGCTTCAAAATCATTGCCGATGAGATCATGCCATTCGTTGATGGGTTTTGCAATGCTATCTTTTAAATCCTCATGTTTAGTACTTTTTTCCAAAACAGAAAATGCCCAGCCAGTATTTATATGAATACCGGGATTTACCAATATAATTTTATAGGCAGAAAGATCGAGCGAAATTTCCTCCAGAATTTCGCCGCGGCCACTGGCAAAGCATGGTGTATTGATAAGAAAAAATGGACAATCACTGCCGAGGATAAGCGCATATTTGCTTAATGCTGCCAGGTCAAGCCCAAGCACATATTTTTTATTTAATAATTGTAATGTAAAAGCAGCATCAGCAGAACCACCACCAACACCGGCACCCATCGGTATGGTTTTATGTAAGTGCATATCAATGGCAGGTAGTTGCGGAAAATCTTTTTGCAATAAATGATACGCTTTTACACAAAGATTATTTTCTGCATTTCCATCAATGTTTATTCCTGAAGTTGAAAAGCTAATGGCGTCTTTTTGAGGAGCATCAATGATTTCAATGGCATCTTTTATTTCAATTGGATAAAAGATTGTTTGCAGGTCATGATAACCATCTGGCCTTTTACCAATGATCTGTAAGCCGATATTTATTTTACAATTTGGAAACGATATCATTCAATTGACAATTGATAATTGACAATTGACAATTGAATTGAAGTGGATGCTGTTTAATTATCCATTGTCAATTGTCCATTGTCAATTACTTTCCTTTTCTGCTTTTTATTTCATCGCGGATAGCAATGGCTTTTATATAATCTTCGTGCTCCAGCACATCTGTAAGTAAAGTATTTAATTCTTCCAGGCTCATGGAACTAAGATCATCTTTACCACCAGTTTCAGTGGTCACAGAAGAAGTAGATGTTTTTTTATTATCATCTTCCATCAATACGCCAGCCTGATCAAGAATGGTATCGTAAGTAAAAATGGGGCAGCCAAAACGAACTGCCAAAGCAAGTGCATCAGAAGTTCTTGAATCTATTTCGACAGTATCATTGGAAGAACTGCAAACAAGTTTTGAATAAAAAATACCTTCCTGCAGGTCATTGATCACGATCTCATGCAGTTCTACATTAAAAGCCATCATGAAATTTTTCATCAGGTCATGGGTAAGTGGGCGACTTGGATTCATGCGTTCCAGCGCAACTGCAATTGCCTGAGCTTCGAAACCACCTATTACAATTGGTAAACGACGAAGACCGTTGATCTCGCCCAATACGACTGCGTAAGAATGCGTTTGTGTGATGCTATGCGACAATGCGACAATTTCCAATTCGATTTTCTTCATACCCAAGCTTCTCCTAAGAGGGATTATTGTGATTTATAATAAAAGCAAATATAAAAACAAATATGTTTACATGTTGTAGGAAAGTAAATCGCTCTTTAACGAATAATCCACATTAAGCTCCTTCTTTCCACCAATATGATTCAAAGACAAAGTAAGTTTCTGAAATTCAGCGTTTATTTAATAACAAATGCCTTTCAAAATTATGAAAGGCATCTTATAGGAAGTTGAAATAAGATTTTAATTATGCCCCTTTTAATTTCTTTACAGCAGCAATGATCTTCGGCATAACTTCAAAAGCATCACCAACAATTCCATAATCAGCTGCTTTAAAGAAAGGTGCTTCAGGATCTTTGTTGATCACAACAATTGTCTTGCTACGATTAACACCTGCTAAATGCTGTATGGCTCCTGAAATACCGATAGCGATATATAAGTTTGGTGCAATGGCCAGGCCTGTTTGTCCAACATGCTCATGATGTGGCCTCCAATGAATATCTGCCACCGGGCGGCTACAAGCTGTTGCGGCGCCAAGTAAGGCTGCAAGTTCTGTAACCAATCCCCAATTTTCAGGGCCTTTCAAGCCACGGCCACCACTCACAACAATTTCTGCTTCACTTAATGGAACTTCACCAACAACTTTATTTACGCTGGCTACTTCAACTTTTGCAGCATCAACCGTTGCACTCAAAGCAGCAACTTCAGCAGTGCCATTACCAACAACAATGCTGAATGAATTTGGATTCAATGCAATTATTTTCTTTGCTGTAGTAATAGTAATATTTGCAAATGCCTTACCGCTGAATACTGTTTTCTTAACGGTGAATCCACTGCTGGTTTCGGGCAATGCGATGGCACCTGATACAAGTCCTGCTTTCAATCTCACACTTAATCTTGGGGCGACTGCTTTCCCAGAAGTGTTGTTTGAAAAAATGATTACATCAGCACCTGTTATTTCAACTGCCTGCGCAATCACTTTTGCATATACTTGGGCATCCAGGTTATTCAAAGCAGCATCTGCAACAGTATGCACTTTTTTCACTCCATAATTTCCTATTGATGCAAGATCATCACTCACGGTTCCCAATACAATTGCTTCTGCAGTTGTTCCCAATTGCTCAGCAACTTTAGCCGCATAATTCGCAGCTTCAAACGATGATTTTTTTATGTGGCCATCGGCCTGGTCAAGAAAAACTAATACGCTCATAGAATTTTTTTAGCCCCCTGTTCCCCGGAGGGGAACAGGGGTTGTTAGTTTAATATTTTTATGTAGCTATTTTCAATTTGTTATTCCATGAATTACTCCTAAAAAGAAATTCTTATCAATAAAGAAGACTCATCCTAAGTTCCCCCTCCGGGGGTCAGGGGGCTATATCACCCTCGCTTCCTCATGCAATAACCTCACAAGTTCTTCCGGTGTTTCCGCCGAAACCAACTTCACACCAGCTTTTGCCGGTGGTAAATCAAATGAGGCAATTTTTGTAAATGATTCAGCCGCTACGGGCTCCGTTACTTTCAAAGGTTTTGTACGGGCACCCATGATACCTTTCATATTTGGAATGCGTTGTTCTGCCATTCCTTTCTGGCAGCTAACCACCGCCGGTAGTGCAACCTTATCTGTTTCTTCGCCACCTTCGATCTCACGTATTACTACAGCTTTGCCAGCTTCAAGATCAAATTTTATTGCGTGAGAAATATACGGCAGGTCAAGTAATTCTGCGACCATACCGCCAATAGAGGAACCATTATAATCAATAGTTTCTTTCCCTGTGAATATTAGATCGTAAGAGCCCTCTTTTGCAATGGCTGCAATTTGAGATGCGATATAAAAACTATCAACATTATCGGTATTTACACGAAAAGCTTCATCACCACCCAATGCCAGTGCTTTGCGAATGATGGGTTCGCTGTCGGCAGTGCCAATATTTACCAGGTGAATAGCAGTTGATGAATCTGCTTCTTTCAATTCAATAGCCCTTACCAGGGCATACCATTCATCGTACGGATTGATGATCCACTGAACACCTTCGGTCGCAAATTTCGTATTGTTATCTGCGAAGGCTATTTTTGCCGTAGTATCAGGTGTCTTACTGATGCAAACTAATATCTTCATTAATATGTTCTTTTGCCTTCTGCCAATTGGCGGGAGGAAGTGAGGAAATAAAGGTTGTTTATGCAACTAAGTGCAAATATACGCTGCAAAGATAAATTTAACGGGCAGTTTAAAAAATATTGTTGAATGAGCAGGATAGAAAAATTACTGGAATACATGAAAACATCGGGTAAGGATAGTTTTCTGCAACATGCGCTGGCACTCGAATACATCAAAATTGACAATGATGAAGAGGCCCGCAAACTTTTTAATGAAATTTTATTGCGGGAGCCCACATATGTCGGTTCTTACTATCATTTAGGCAAATTATTAGAAAGGGTTGGCGATTTTGATAAAGCAATACGGATATATAAAAGAGGGATGGAAGAGGCGAAAAAAGCAGGGGACCAGCATAGTTATAATGAGTTGCAGGGAGCGTTGGAGGATATTGAAGAGGCCCCCTGACCTCCGAAGGGGGAACTTAGGATAGTCTTAATTAGTAAATTGTAGGTTTCTTGTGTTGTTGGTTTATTTTTTATCAACATTGAATCATTACTCATCATTGTTGTGTCACTCACTTGTACAGCAAATCGTTATTATACTTTTATCAGGAAGAAATGAATTTAAAAAAGCACCCCAAAAACAATAAAACAACAATCCAGGTTCCCCCTCCGGGGGTCAGGGGGCTTTTTCAACAATACATTGATAAAGAAAAACTTTTTCAGCCAAAAGAAAAATTACTCATTGCTGTTAGTGGTGGGGTTGATTCTGTTGTATTATGTGAATTGTGCAAGCAGTCAGGATTTGATTTCGCGATTGCTCATTGTAATTTTCAATTGAGAGGAGCGGAGAGTGATGAAGACGAAAATTTTATAAAAGAACTTGCCCGTAAATACAATGTAGAAATATTTATAAAAAGATTTGATACTGAAAAATATGCGGAAGAAAATAAATTAAGCATCCAGGTTGCTGCAAGAGAATTGCGATACGAGTGGTTTCAATCCATTATCAACCCGTCAACCAATCAACCTTTCAACAATCTTCTTATTGCTCATCATGCCAATGACAATATTGAAACATTGTTAATCAATTTTTTTAAAGGAACAGGTATTGGCGGATTGCAAGGGATTTTACCAAAGAGTGGATCTGCACAAAAAATAATAAGGCCTTTGTTGTTTGCAAAAAAAGAATGGTTGCAAAATTTTGCGAGGGAGCATAGCCTTTTATACAGGGAAGATTCTTCAAATGAAAGTAATAAATACACAAGAAATTATTTTCGCAATGAGTTAATACCAGCGCTTAAAGAAGTATATCCACAGGTAGAAGATAATCTATCCGATAATATCAAAAGATTTAATGAAGTAAATATTATTTACCAGCAATCCATTTCATTGCAAAAGAAAAAGCTTGTTTTTGAAAAGAAAGGAGAGTATCATTTACCTGTTTTAAAACTTTTAAAAACAGCAGCACTTCAGACTGTGTTATTTGAACTGACAAAGGAATTTAATTTTACACCAGGCCAAACGGTGGATATCATTAAACTTTTGAACACTCATTCAGGTAAATATGTTGATTCAGCTACACATCGTATATTAAAAAACAGGCAATGGCTGATTATTTCAAAACATGGAGAAAAACAATCGGCACATTTTATTATTGACGAAACAACTACTAAAATCATTTTTTCAAATCATGAACTTACAATAGAAAGAAAACCAAAGCCAGCAAAGATTGATGAAGATCCAGCTGTTGCGATGCTTGATGAAGAAGATATTAAATTTCCGTTGCTCTTACGTAAATGGAAACAGGGCGACTATTTTTACCCACTAGGTATGACAAAGAAAAAAAAACTGAGCCGGTTTTTTGTAGATAAAAAATTATCGATAACTCAAAAAGAAAACGTTTGGGTAATAGAAATGGATAAAAAAATAATTTGGATTATTGGACACCGTATTGATAACAGGTTTAAAATAATTGCGAATACAAAAAATATAATTCAGTTTATTTTAACCACGCCCGAATAAACTTGGTTTTTTCAGCTCTTCCAGGATAGCACTGAATATTTGCGGCTGCAATGTTGCTATGAGTATTAGTGTAAATACCAAACCAAAAATCGCTCCCCATAGATGCACATTATGGCCAACATTATCGGTTCCCCTTTTATCCATATATACACAATACACGATAAATAATACTGCATACAATGCTGCGGAAAGTTTTAAGGCGCCATATAAATAAATACTCGACCAGGGACTAAAAACAATCGCTGCAAAAATAACTGCAGAAACAGCACCAGACGCACCCAATGCCCTATACCCATAAAAATCCTTATGCTTAAAATAAGAGGGGAGGTCTGCTACAGCCATGCCTGCAAAATACAATAACAGGTAAGATATATTTCCACCAAGACCATACAATGAAAAAATGGCTTCTATATTTCTTCCAAAAAAATAAAGTGTAAACATGTTAAAGATAAGGTGCATCCAGTCGGCATGTAAAAAACCTGAAGTAATAAAGCGGTAATACTGATGCTCCCTTTTTATTCTATACGGCCAGAAGATCGTTTTGTCAACAAGTCCGGCATTTGAAAACCCAATAAAAGAAAAGATAACATTAATAGCAATAAGTATGATAGTGATGGGAGAATTAGAAAAGTTCATTCGAAATATTTTGTCAAAACTAATGAAACAGGTGAATAAGTCAATTGGTGAATAAGTGAATGGGCCTTTAAATACTAAGAATTAAATATTCACCCATTCACTTATTCACTCATTGACCCATCATGAATGATGATACTTTTCATTCCTCAAAATACTGCATGCTCTATAAATTTGTTCCGCCAGTAGCAATCTTACCAACTGGTGCGGAAAAACCAATTGTGATAAACTCCATTTATAATTTGCTCTTTGCAATACATCATTGCTAAGGCCATAAGCGCCGCCGATGAGAAAAATAATATTCTTTTCACTTTCATTTCCTCTTTGTTGTAAAAAAGCGGCAAGCCCCTCGCTGTTCATTTGTTTCCCTCTTTCATCCAGTACAATAAGATAATCCTCTTTTTTTATGCTTGACATTATTATTTCTCCTTCTTTTGCTTTCAGGTCGGGCTCAGCCATAATACCTGCATTTTTAGGCATCGGAATAATGTTCCATTGAATGGGATAATAATTTGAAATTCTTTTTGTAAATATTTCAATGCCTTCTTTCACATAAGTTTCGTGTGCTTTGCCAATGGTCCAGAATTGAAGTTTCATGATATATTATCCTCGTTTTATGTTTTTAATGACCCTCTTGCAGCTTTAATGGCCGTTTTTTGCTCTACTTATTCTGAATGATAAGGTTAGGTAACAGGCGCAAGAATATTTAAATTTACTGAGAATACAACGCAATATGATAGAAATGAATGCTAAAAAGCTGATTGGATTGGTATTTTTTTTAGTTTGTTTTACAACCAATATTTTAGCACAGGCCATCAAACAGCCAACCATAGGCGCTAATAACGAAAAAATATATATTCATTTTGACCGGCCCTATTATACTGCCGGAGAAACGATCTGGTTCAAAGCATATTTATATAATAATGGCTTTCCTTCGATGCTTAGTAATGAATTTTATTTACAATTAGAAGATGCTGCCGGTAAAATAATCTGCAAAAAAAAATACCCCATTTCCGGTGCATCAGTATCAGGCAATATCAACCTAAGCGATACATTGCTACAAGGGTATTATGTACTTAAAGTAATAACAAAATCCATTGTAAAAAATGATCTTCAATTTAAGTATAGTAAAAACCTGTTCGTATTTAATCCTGGAGCTGTAGTGCCAAAAAATGTTGTTAGCAAAAAAGGTATCTCACTTCAGTTCTTTGCTGAAAGTGGCCATTTGATTGACAGGATAAAAACGCAGGTAGCTTTCAAAGCAACAGACGAAACAGGAAACCCCATTGCGATAAACGGTGTTATAAAATCTGACAGTACTACTATTTTGACAACATTTAAATCTTATCATGATGGCATTGGAAAAATAGTATTTACACCACACCTGGCAGATATACTCTTTGCTGAAGTAGAAGTAAACGGTAATAAATATAAATGCTCCTTACCTACAGTAGAAGCAACGGGCGTTTATTTAAAAGTTGCTGATGCTGATTCAGGGAAAATTTTTGAAATAACCAGGAGTAAAAAAGACAATGATCAATTTGACACCGTAAGGGTTATTGTAAAACAAAATAATGATACTGTGTTTCAAACAGTTTTGACATTCGGTAATGAACAAACGCTAAGTGCATTTCTCAGAACTGAAAATATTGCTTCGGGAATCCTGCATTTTATTGTACTGAATAAAAATGCTGTTCCATTGGCAGAACGATTGTCATTTGTGATCAACAAAGAATATCTCCAGGAACCAGGCCTCCTGTTTATAAAAAGAGATAGCAGTAAAAGAGGAGCCAATATTTTTGAATTAAAATTCAAGGATAGCATTCAACGTAGCTTTTCTATCTCGATAACAGATTTTATTGCACAGGATTTTCCTGATAAAGAAAATATTTGTTCACGCTTATTGCTTACGTCAGATTTAAAGGGATATGTTTATAATCCTGCATATTATTTTGAAAAAGAGGATGCAGATCACAAGCGTGCCCTGGATAACCTGATGCTAACGCATGGTTGGACACGTTATAACTGGAGGAAAAATCCGGAAAATAATATTGATCATAAAATAGATGATCAGCGTTATTTGATAACAATCTCAGGATCGGTGAATGATGTGAATAATGATAAACCTGTTTCAAATGGCAATCTTAACCTGCAAATGATGACCGAAGATTCAACTTTTCAATCTTATGATCTTGTTGTTGATAAGAATGGGAAATTTAAAATTGATTCTTTATTGTTTTTTGGGAACACAAAAATATTGTATAGCTATACTTCTAATACAGGAAAAAAGATGATTGTAAATCTTCATATTGATAAAGATAGAAGTGATGATCTTTTTGCAATGTTGTCAAACAGTGACAGCATGAACATGAAATATGAGAAGATAGAAAATCATTTTAGTGAACAAATAACGGGAGTGTCTAACCAATTACCTGATCCGAAATTCAAACAACTTAGTACAATTGTTTTGAAGACAAAAGTAAAACGCCCGGAAGATAAGATGAATGAAAAATATGCGAGTGGTACTTACAGAAGTACTGGTAGAGTGATCTTAGATAATGTCAACAAGCCATCAGCCAATCAATCGATTGATGTAGTAAATTATGCTTTGACAAATATTCAAACACTGGGTTATGACCGTGACAATAATACATTCGTAAATAAAAAGAATTTCAGTTTGATGACACAAAAATACTGGAAGGTAGAGGTATTGATAGATGAAGCTGTATCTAATATTGATATAGCAAAAACCCTTACGATGAATAAAGTAGCTTTCATAAAATTTTATGAAGCAGGTTTTATTGGCGTAGGCACAGCAGCACCTGGTGGTGCGCTGGTTATTTACCTAAAGAAATATGAAGACGATCCGTTATCGATAAATAGTGCACAGAAAAATTTTACCTACAACGGCTACTCGCTTACACAGGATTTTTATAATCCCGATTATGGTGGCCCTGTTCCGGCGAATAATGTTCCTGATAACAGGCTTACACTTTACTGGGATCCATCAAATACCGGGACCAATTCGCAGGATATGAAATTCAGTTTTTTTAATAACGATATTTCAAAAAAACTACACATTGTTGTTGAAGGTTTTGACGTCCGGGGAAGGTTGATACACTATGAAAAAGATCTCGGTGACTAGTATCAGAAATTTTACACTGTCAATTTACTAAGTATGGTATAACCAAGTTGACATTCATCTTTTTGTATCCCGTTAGCAGTTGTTATTTCAAGAGCATACTTTTCTTTGACATGTTTTGGAAGAATATCCTGTATTTCATAAATATCATCAACATCAATTCCATATTTATCATCAATATGTGATTCGGCACCTTTAAAGCCAACATGTTTGAAGAAAGCAGTTTCTTTTGCACGTTTAATTGCTTCTGATCTTTCCTTAGCAACTACTAACATTTTATAATGATATTCTTCAAATTCCCCTGGCTTATATCCACCGAGATTTAAAAAGAACAATTGATCTTTTGTTCTACTTATATTTCCATTTTCTTTATCTAAAATATTTATTTTAAATCCATCAACTTCTGTTACTTCCCGCCATGCATCTATATGGATCGTGCCGGCACCTGGCCAAAAATGAATAATATCCGGTACAATTGCTTTTAAAGAATTTCCAATGCTGAAAAAAATATCATGTTGTTCTGTATTCCTTCCTTTAGGTTTACAACCTAATAATATCATAAATAATTTTAGTGACTCCATAAATTTGAATGAGCGTTTTACCGCAACTGTTTTATTAACAAGAAAGGTGGTCCCTGGTACAAAATTATAATTATTTTACTTTCTTTAATCCAGATTTTGCAGTTGAAATCGTAATGAGGGTTTCAAAGGCAATACAGCTAAGTGTTTCAGGTTATTTTTTGGTCGAAGAAATAGTGAACTATTTTGAGATCAAGAAATATTCTGAAATGCTTAGCTGTGCAGCTTTTGGAAGCCACAATAGATTTTCAACAGCAAAATCTGGGTTTAATATGAAGACAACAGAATTGCTATAAAGGCCGTCTTATCTCAAATTATTTCTTAGTATCTTTATACACGGACTTAAAAAATAAATGAGAACTAAATTCCGAATAAATAAAAGATTTTTTAATAAAATTTTTCCGCAGATTTTAATCATTTTTTTATGTTGTCTTGGGAATATTTTTTCTTCCCATGCTCAATGCCCAGCTAATATTGATTTTGAAAGCGGAGACTTTAGTGGATGGCAATGTTGGGTAGGTACGGTAGCTGCTGTTGGTTCTCAGAATGTGATATCACTGCATAGTGTTCCTGGCCCTGTTGATAATCAGCAAACGATGTTGTCCACAGTTCCCGGTGATGGCGTAGATGAATATGGAGGTTTTCCAAAGAACTGTCCCAATGGAAGCGGCCATTCAATTAAATTAGGAAATGATGAGGCAGGTGGTTTCGCAGAAGGCATTTCATATGAATTTGTTATTCCTCCCACTTCAAATAAATTTACACTTAGTTATAATTATGCTGTTGTGTTTGAAGATCCGGGACACACATCAGAAAGGCAACCAAGGCTTGAAATTGAAGTAAGAAATGAGACTGACGATGAAGTAGTGAATTGTTTTTCTTTTTCATATATAGCAAACGGCTCATTACCTGGTTTTCATGTATCCCCGGTTCAGCCGCATGAATCGCCCGTATTATATAAAGACTGGACGGAGAATACCATCTATTTAAATGGATACCAGGGAAAGACCATTCGTTTATTTATCAAAACTGCTGATTGTACATATGCTGTACATTTTGGATATGCATACATAGATGTTAGTTCAAAATGCGATAATAGTTTGGTTGGTGAAACTTATTGTGCCCAGGACACTGCTATTAATATTACTGCTCCATCTGGCTATCAAAGTTATAACTGGTACAACAATACTTTTACTCAATTACTTGGAACACAACAGCTGCTTCATTTAGAACCACCACCACCAGCAGGTACTCCGTTGGCAGTTGAATTAATTCCTTATCCAGGCTATGGCTGTAGAGATACTTTAGAAGTTGAGTTGCAGGATACATTGACTGCAACTGCAAATGCAGGCCCTGATCTTGCTTCATGTAATTTTCATCCTATACAATTAGGGATTTCCCCGGTAGGAGGAATGATATATAACTGGTCACCCTCGTATGGATTGAATAATTCCACTATTTCAAATCCATCGGCTTTGCCGGCAAATGATACCACTTATATACTTACTATGCAAAGTATTGGAGGAGGTTGTTTTAGCAGAGATACAGTAAAAGTTTTTGTAAGAAATATTGATAATTCATTGGAATTGATTGGAGAACAGAAACATTGTTTGGGGAATGGCCCCGATCCGGTATTAAAAGTATTACCGGTAAATGTTGTTCAGTGGTATAAGAATGATCTTCCTATAACGGGAGCTACGCAATTGACCTATACCGTTACTTCATCCGGAACTTATGCAGCTTCGTTGTTGAGCGATATTTGTACTGATCCCATTAAAACAAGGGAAATTGATATAACTATTGATACAGCCTTGGCAGGAATTACTTACCCAACTATAGACGTAGCTTTTAATTTCCCTATTCGTTTACACGCAAGAGGTAGTGATTTTGCCAGCAGTGTTTTATGGACGCCGGATATAAGCCTTGATGACAGTCATAGTTTTGTTCCTTATTTCAAAGGACTGCATGAGCAATTATATAGAATTGAAATAAAAAGCCCTGCAGGATGCACTACTGTTGATACGCAACTTGTAAAAACGCATAAGGAGATTGCCATTTATGTACCTACTGTTTTCACACCAGATGGGGATGGAACAAATGACTACCTACGGCCATTATTACTCGGATTTGAAAAAGTAAAATACTTCCGGATATTTAACCGATGGGGCAAGTTGATCTATGAAACACAAACCGATCTTCCTGGCTGGGATGGAAGAATTGGAAATATTTTACAAGAAACACAAACAGTGGTTTGGATGATTGAGGCTGTTGATATAGATGGTAAAACACATTTTAAAAAGGGAACTACTTTGTTGATACGTTAGTAATACGAGATAGGAGATGCGACATATACAAAAGTCTTAATTTTAATAAACTGACGAAAATTTCGTATCCCGTATTCCGTAACCCGCATCCCGAATTAGCCCGGTATGCTATTTGTATTTCTACTTTTAAACGCTAAACAAATGAAAAAGACTTTTAGAATACTTGCAGGAGTTACAGCAGTAGCAATCGTTGCAACAGTGATTTATAGAAGAAAAAACCGAAATACAGGACATATGTCAAGACAAGTTTCTGATGAAGGATACGAAACAGCGCATGATGTGCTTTTTCCAAAAGAATCAGGCAAGGGAAAATATCTGCGTTATGGCCCGGTGATCCCACGATAAATAAATCATCTTCTTTATATTCTTAACAAAATGAAACATCCTGATTAATGACCAGGATGTTTTTTTATTTACTTATATCAAACTTTGTCAAAGCCTTGCAAAGACTTTTAATATGAAATGCTTATCGGGTTTTGCCAAAGTTGTATAACTATAAAGCTGTAAAATATTTCATACTGTCATTCGTCTAGAATACTATAATCTATTTTTCACAATAAAAACAAAAACATGCACTACAATCAGTCATGCGCCGCAAAAGGCGATTACGGAAGCAGGAACCGTCATCTGCTTAACCGAACGATGCAGAGAGCATCAGTGAACATTTTTAAAACAGATTCCACTTATGAAATGCTGGTATTTGCACCGGGCCGCATCAGGGAACATTTTCACCTTGATGTAAAAGGAAACCAGCTGAGTATTTCGTATTTGCCGCCAGAAGGTTTTACCCGTCCCGATTGGATACTAAGAGAATACAGCCGCGGAGGATTTGAAAGATTGTTTACACTTGATGAAAGTGTAGATACATCAAACATTTCTGCAAAGTACGTAGATGGGGTTTTACTGGTAAGCCTTCCACTGGTACCTGGCAAGGAAGTTTTAAAGCGGGAAATAATCGTTGGCTAAACCTTCGCATGATAAAACCGGCAGCAATCGTTGCCGGTTTTTTTTATCTATTCAGAATAAAAGCTTAGATTATTTAATTGCCATTTAAACCCCGTTATTTTCAAAAGGTCTAAATTTATTGTTTGATATAATCTCATATAACCATATAATATGAAACGCCTTCTCTCAACTTCTTCAAAATTTATTCTTTTTTTTATAGGTTGTTTTTTCTTGTATTCGTTTTTGCAAGAACCTGGAAAACAAAATCAAGCTACTAATTTCAGGTTTCCCTATAAAGAAGCAGGTTTAACTGAACGACAGGCTGCAGCGCATATGCTTAGCCGTTTTTCATTTGGTGCAACACCGGGCCAGGTGGATGAAGTTGTACAAATGGGATTGGAGAAATGGTTTACACAACAATTGAATGGTGGTATTCCTGATGATTCGCTTCAGGCCAGGCTTGTAGATTATGATGCCATCAATCTTACAAATACTGAGATCAATAAAATTTTTCCAAGGCCCATCCAGGTATTACGAATGGCAAGGGATGAAGGTTTTCTTCCCAAAAAAGATTCTTTTACTGATGATGAACGTAAGGCATATAAAAAACAACTTGCCGATTTTGTAAAAGATAAAAAATTTCGCAGGCAGGGAGTTTTTGTTCACCAGTTTATTAATTATAAAATACTTCGTGCAGCATATTCCAATAATCAACTCCAGGAAGTGTTGACTGATTTTTGGTTTAATCATTTCAATGTTTCATTTACAAAAAAAGATTGTATTGCATTTATGCCTGCTTACGAACGTGATATCATCAGGCCAAATGTAACTGGCAATTTTGAAGACATGTTGCTTGCAACTGCAAAATCGCCTGCGATGCTTTTATACCTTGATAATTTCAACAGTTCAGGATCAAATGACAACGGGGATGATGATGAGAGAATGCTTAGAAGGCTTCAAAGAATGAATGCTTCTTTGGATGATTCAGCTTCAAAAGAAATGGTACAAAAACTTCAGAAAAGAAAAAAGAACCAGGGGCTCAATGAAAATTATGCAAGAGAAGTGATGGAACTCCATACAATGGGAGTAGATGGAGGATATACACAATCAGACGTTACACAGGCCGCAAGAATATTAACAGGCTGGACGCTTTATCCTGTAGAAAATAGTTATGGCAGTGGCATGAAGAAGATACTGGATAAAATAGGAGAGGATAAATTAACGGAACAGGGTTTTGTTCATGACGGAGATTTTTTATTCGCTATGAATAAGCATGATAAAAAAGAAAAAATAGTATTAGGGAAAAAATTTCCGGAAAGAGGTGGCTACCAGGAAGGTGTAGATCTTTTAAAAATGCTTGCTCATCATCCGTCAACAGCTTCTTTTATTTGTAAAAAACTTGCAGTTCATTTTGTAAGTGATAATCCTGCTAAGAGCCTTGTAGATAAAATGACAAAAACATTCCTTGAAAAGGATGGAAATATTAAAGAAGTATTAATTACGATGGCTTGCGCTCCTGAATTTTGGAATAAATCTGTTATACGGGATAAAACGAAATCCCCTTTTGAGTTTGCAATTAGTGCAATACGTGCCTTGCATACTGATATCAAACAACCTTACCAGGTATTTACCTGGCTTGATAAGATGGGACAGAAAATATATTATTACCAGGCACCCACAGGTTTTCCAGATAAGGCGCAGTATTGGATAAATACGGGTGCATTGCTCAATCGCATGAACTTCGGATTGTCAATCGCTTCAAAACAAATGCGTGGCGTAAATACAGATCTTTTGAGCGTAAATAATAATCATGAACCGGAAAGTCCTTCTGCAGCATTGGTTACTTATGGAAAATTGCTAATGCCGGAAAGGGACCTCACGGAAACCATTAAACGATTAACCCCATTACTTACACAACCTGCATTAGAAAAAAAACTGGATGATATTGCCGGTAAACCTTCATTAAAATCAGAAGCTACTACAAAGGGTGATGAAGATATGGTTGAAGATGCTATGAAAGAAAATGAAAAGCCAATGAATGGAAATAAAAAAATGGATTCAGATACAGATACTATGTTAGCGCAGGTTGTTGGTATTATCATTGGGTCACCGGAGTTTCAAAGAAAATAATTACTTTTTAAAATTAAGTTATGTCAACAAGAAGAGGATTTTTAAAGTCGGGTGGATTGGCGGTTTTCGGGATCAGTGTAGGTGGAATTCCGACATTTATAGCCCGTGCAGCCCATACAAACAAATTGATCAATAATTATAAAAAAAATAAAATACTCATTTGTATTTTTCAGCGTGGCGCCATGGATGGATTGATGGCTGTGACGCCTTTTACAGATGAATATTTGAAAGCAGCAAGGCCCAGCTTATTTATGTCGGCAGCAAAAGATGGACGATCCGCACCGGTAATAGATCTTGATGGACGTTTTGGTCTTCACCCGGGAATGAGAACTTTTGAACCATTGTTTCGCAATAAGCAACTTGCAATAGTACATGGTATTGGTTCTCCTAATAATTCACGTTCACATTTTGATGCGCAGGATTTTATGGAAACAGGTACTCCATTTCTTAAAGGAACGGATAGCGGTTGGTTAAACCGGGCCTCCGGGCTATTGGGCCATGATGGGAGTCCCTTTAGATCCGTAAGCCTTACTAATTCAATGCCTCGTTCTTTTTACGGTTATAATCCATCTATTGCTATCAGCAACCTGCAGGATTTTGCATTGCAGATGAAAGGAAATCCCATGGCCGCAAATATGGCAGCAAAGAGTTTTGAGGATCTATATGACCAGGCTTCTTCAGGTTTATTAAAGCAAACAGGGAAAGAAACTTTTGATGCAGTTAAAATGCTTGAAAAAGTAGACACTAAAAATTACCAACCTGCTAACGGTGCTGTATATCCTCAAACGCCACTTGGAAATTCTTTAAAACAACTTGCTCAACTTATTAAAATGGATGTTGGTCTAGAAATTGGCTTTACCGAATCAGGAGGCTGGGATACGCATTATAACCAGGGAACAGAATTAGGAATATTTGGGCGTAATGCGTTGGATTTTAGTAATTCCATAACGGCTTTCTGGACAGATATAGAATCATACCAGGATGATGTTACAGTAATGACTATGACTGAATTTGGCCGAACCGTTAAACAAAATGGCAGCGGCGGCACTGATCATGGAAGAGGTTCCTGCAATTTTATTATTGGGAAAGATGTAAATGGTGGCATTGTTCATGGGTCTGTAAAATCACTTGCTATCGAAAACCTGGAAGATGGCCGTGATCTTCCGGTAACAACAGATTTCAGGGCTGTATTCTGTGAGGTTGCCGATCAGCATTTAAAAATAAAAGATGATCTTGTGTTATTTCCGGGATGGGATGGAAAAAAAATAGGTGTGATGCATTCCTGAAATAATTGATTCAGCTAATGATTTTTGATAACCATAACCTTTTTTATGCTCATGCTGAATGGATAGTGAGTTGTATCCATTCGGTATTTTTAAAAATAAATGGATACAAAATTTAAATATTCTTGAAATGTTTCAGGGATTTTCTTTTGTGAAATTTCTAGTGATTTTTTTAAACCTGCTTTTGTTATACAGCCCTTTAATAAACTTTAAACCTCCAATCAGGATAGCGCATCCTGCAACAATATAAGTCAACCTGTTTGCAGGCATTGATAACGGTAAAAAAGTTATGGCAATACCACTTGCAAAAATAGCCATACCGATAAGGAACTCCAACTCAGCTTTTTTTAATTTTTGTTTTGCGATAGATTCCATCTTTAATAAGAGTTGTCCGGCGGT
>JBDTLP010000046.1:0-37228 GCA_039934735.1 Ferruginibacter sp.
CACAAGTTTATTAATTGTTCATCCTGGATTTATTTTTATATCCTTAAAAATTCAGTACATGATTAAATTCATTTTATCTCTGTTCATTTTTATTGCATCAGGATTTGCTGTGCAGGCACAAACCAGGGAAGAACTGGAACACCAGCGCCAGGAATTGAAAAAAGAAATTGAGCAGACTGAAAAATTGCTTAATAACAATAAGGCACAAACGAAAGAAAATCTTCTTGGGCTTACACTTATAACAAAAAAAGTAAACCTGCAGGACAGGGTGATCGATAATATAAACCGTGATCTCAACATGCTTGATAACAGTATTTATACCATGCAAAAAGATGTACGGAGGTATGATAAATTACTGGACACATTAAAGCAGGAGTACTCAAAAAGTATGGTGTATGCGTATAAGAACCGCAGCAACTATGATTTTTTAAATTTTATTTTTTCCTCAGCAAATTTCAATGATGCCATAAAAAGAATTTCTTATTTAAAAAGCTATCGCTCTTACCGTGAAATGCAGGGTGAAAACATTCTTCGTACGCAGGATTTGCGTAAAAACAAAATTCATGATCTTGGTGGTGTAAAACAAAAGAAAAATGTAACGCTACAGGCACAGAGTAAAGAAATGGAAGCGCTGGAAACTCAGAAAAAAGAAAAAGACAGGATCGTTGCAGAATTAAAAAAACAAGGCAAGCAATTGAACAACCAGATCGCTGCGAAACAAAAGCAGATGAGAAAAGTTGATAACGCAATTGCGTCCGCTATTAAAAAAGCACAGGAAGCTGCGAGGAAAGAAGCGATTGCAAAAGCTGCGAAAGATGAAAAAGAAAGGAAAGACGCTGAAAAGGAATTGACAAAAAATAAAGTCAATGAAAATAATACAGCTTCCACAAATACAAAAAAAATATCAACAGTAAAACCAAAAGTACCTGTTAAAAATGAACCAAGTGTTTTATTAAATTCTTCTGAGGATATAGCTTTAAACGCAAGCTTTGAAAAGAACAGGCATTCTTTGCCATGGCCATTAGACAGGGGTGTTATATTAATGCACTATGGAGACAACGTATTACAAAGCGGATCACATATAGTTATGGCCTCAGTAACAATTGCAGCGGATATTGGAACGCCTGTAAAAGCTGTTTTCGATGGTAATGTTAGTGTTGTTCAAACAATTGATGATATGCAGGTAGTTATTCTTCAGCATGGAAAATATTTTACTACCTATAGTAATTTATCAGGGGTATCTGTACAAAAAGGACAAGACGTTAAGACAGGACAGGTTCTTGGAAAAGTTGCTTCTAATTTTGATGGTATCGGTGCTATTGATTTTTACATGAGTAATGAAACCAGCAATTACGATCCTGAAACATGGCTGCGTCGCCGTTAGTTAATTTAATTACACAGCAGATAATTTAACCACGCTTTCATATAGTTTCTCATATTGAGGAACGATGTGCTGGATATCAAATTTTTTCGCCTGAGCCAACGCATTTGCTTTAAACTGTAAATGTGTTTTTTCATCCTCTAAAATTTTTATGGCATTATTGCTCATATCCTCCACATCACCTACATTACTCATATAACCGCAATAGCCATCAATATTTATTTCGGGTAAACCACCTGCGTTTGTAGAAATAACCGGGACTTCTGCTGCCATAGCTTCAAGTGCTGCAAGCCCGAAGCTTTCGTATTCACTTGTAAGCAAAAAAAGATCTGCTATTGGTAATATATCTTCCATCTGTTCCTGCTTGCCAAGAAACTTAATTTCAGCACAATCATCACACTCACGGGTAAATGCTTCTATTTCCGTACGTTCAGGGCCGTCACCAATCAATAATAATTTGGATGGGATTTTTTTATTGAGTAATAAAAAAGTTTTCACTACATCCATGACCCTTTTAACTTTCCTGAAATTAGAAGCATGCACAATTATTTTTTCACTGTTAGGAGCGATTAGTTTTTTAAATGCATCAACCGGTTTCCTGTGAAAGCGCTGTACATCTACAAAATTGTGAATGACCTCGATCTGTTTATCGATCGTAAAATTCTTATAGGTCTCTTCTTTTAAATTATAAGAAACAGCAGTAAGGATATCGCTTTCTTCCATCGAAAAAGTTACAACGGGACTGTACGTTTTGTCACGCCCAACAAGGGTAATATCAGTGCCATGAAGTGTAGTGATAACGGGGATGAACTTGTTTTGTTTGGCCAGTATTTGCTTAGCCATATAAGCCGCAGAAGCATGAGGGATGGCATAATGTACATGAAGCAAATCTATATTGTGGTTGTTCACAACATCTACCATACTGCTTGCAAGCGCCGTTTCATAAGGTGGAAAATCGAATAAAGGATACGTAGGCACCCTTACTTCATGATAAAATATGTTTGCATGAAAGCCACTTAATCTAACCGGTTGCTGGTAAGTAATAAAGTGAATATTATGTCCTTTTTCTGCAAGTACTTTTCCCAGTTCAGTGGCTAGTACACCACTTCCGCCAAATGTAGGATAACAAACAATTGCTATATTCATAACTATATTTTGACAAGTATTTAGATTGCAATTTACCAATTAAATAAACGGCTTTTTATTATTTAATTGATTAACGGTAATTGCCTAAGTTTGTTTACACTTAATTCGATTATAATGAAAAATTGGTTAACCATGGCAGGCCTTTTTTGTTTTAGCCTGGCAACTTTCAGCCAAAATGCTGATTCGAGCCAGATAAAAAAAATTGCAGATGAGATATTAATAAATGGACAAGCTTATGAGAACCTCCGTTTTTTATGTAAAGAGATCGGGCAAAGATTAAGTGGTTCAGAAAATGCAGAAAAAGCAGTTGTGGCTGTAGAAAAAATGCTAAAAGATGCCGGCGCAGATACAGTTTATTTAATTCCCTGCATGGTGCCACATTGGATAAGGGGTGAAAAGGAAACTGGTTATATCCAACTTGCTGATGGCAGTAAACATGAGCTGCATTTATGTGCACTTGGCAACTCAATGGGATCAGCAAAAGAAGGCTTAAATAGTTCAGTAGTAGAAGTAAGAAGTTTTGCAGAATTGGATCGGCTAGGCGAAGCAGTTATAAAGGGAAAGATTGTCTTTTTTAATTTCATTATGGATCCTACCAACATAAGTACGTTCACTTCGTATGGACAAAGTGGTGGTGGCCGCAGATCAGGTCCTGCGCAGGCTGCCCGGTATGGTGCAATTGGGGCCATGGTTCGTTCACTTGCAAGTAATATTGATGATTATCCGCATACAGGCTACACACAATACAATGATTCATTTCCAAAAATTCCTGCAGTAGCAATCAGTACGAAAGATGCAGAATGGCTTAGCCTTGAACTAAAGAAAAAAATGCAGGTGACCGCTTATTTCAAAACTTCTTGCAAGATGCTGCCGGATGCGCCATCATTTAATGTTATTGGAGAAATAAGAGGTAGTCAATTTCCTGCTGAGATCATTACTGTTGGCGGTCACCTTGATAGCTGGGATCTTGCAGAAGGCGCACAGGATGATGGTGCCGGTGTGGTACAAAGTATCGAGATCATTCGTGCATTGAAAGCTGCAGGTATAAAACCCAAACGTACTATCAGGGCTGTTGCATTTATGAATGAAGAAAGTGGTGGAAGAGGATCTGCCGCATACCTGCTAGCGGCAAAGCAAAAAAAGGAACATCACATTTTTGCATTGGAAAGCGATGGAGGCGGATTTACCCCAAGAGGTTTCGGACTTGAAATGAGTGAAGAGAAAAAAAATAAAATAATGCAATGGAAAAATTTATTTTATCCTTATGGCGTATATGATCTTTCTTCAAATGGGAGTGGCTCTGATGTAGGGCCCTTAAAAGAGATAGGTGCTGCACTTGCCGGACTTTCTCCCGATAGCCAGCGATACTTTGATCTGCATCATGCAGCAAATGATGTTTTTGAAGCGGTAAGTAAAAGAGAACTTCATTTAGGAGCAGTGAATATGGCGGCGTTTGTGTGGCTGGTTAGTGAATATGGACTTTAAATTTGAAGATTTGAAGATTTGAAGATTTGAAATGAAAAGTATAAAAATTTAAGATAATTTCAATGTAAATTACCAGTATGCAAGCAGAATTAAATACAGCGGTACCGAAGAAAAACAAGTTTAAAAAGTTCTTGCGGTTATTTTTTATAATAACAATTTTAATAGTATCCTTAATTATTTGGTGGAATTATTTTTATGTTTTTGGGGAAGGAGTAAAATCCGGTGAACTTAATTATGTTGTTAAGAAAGGGAATATTTTTAAAACATATGAAGGCAAACTTATCCAATCCGGGTTTAGGTCAAAAGCTGTAGGTTCTGTGCAATCTTATGAATTTGAGTTTTCAGTTACTGACGATAGTATAGCCAATTTTTTAATGAATAACAGTGGCAAATATTTTGACCTTCATTATAAAGAATACAAAAATCGGGTTGCATGGCGTGGTTATACCGTTTTTATAGTTGATAAGATAATGAGTACGAAAGAAATTGATCATTGATATATTTTACGCAAACTCGCCTATGCCGTCATTTTCAAATCAGCTCATTTCCAAATTTCCAAATTAGATTCCTGCATAGAGCAAAAAAATAACCGGCAGTTTATGCAGTTCCGGTTTTTTATTTTTCCATGCTGAAATCGTCTTTGTGATGATACTTTCATTGGCTGCAGTTATATTAACGCCGATGCAAAGTTTTGTTGTTGGCAGACAATTTTGAATAAGACTTTCCAATAACTGGTTATTGCGGTAAGGTGTTTCAATAAATATTTTTGTGCTGTTGTGTTTTGAAGAAGCACTTTCCAGTTCTTTTATTTTTTTTGATCGGGCAAGGTTGTCAATGGGCAAGTATCCTGTAAATTCAAATTGTTGTCCATTCATTCCGCTTGCCATCAATGCTAATAAAATAGAACTTGGGCCAACCAAAGGTTTAATGATACAATTCATTTCCTGTGCAGTTCGTATCAGTGTCTGCCCGGGATCTGCAATACCGGGGCAACCTGCTTCACTGATGATCGCAATATTTTTTCCTTCTTTTATTTTTGTTTTTAGATTATTGACTTGCTCTTCTTCTGCTTTATGAATAGCGAACCATTCGAAATCGTCAATCACAATCGTTTTATCAAGTGCTTTTAAATAGCGTCTTGCAGTTCGTTCATTCTCTGCAAAAATTACACTGCATTTTTTTACAGCATCTAAAACATAAGAAGGAATGGTTTCTAAAATATCATCTGCAAGAAAGCAAGGTATCAAATAGATGTTGGTCATTATTTAGCGGATAATTACATGTTTTTTTTGAGCATGATGTAAACTCAAAGTGGCGGCAATAACAGCATAGCTGGGTGCAAGCAGCCATCCAATAACAGGAAGAAGATGTAACAAATAAAACACGATGCCATTGCCGATAGCAAGTCCTTTATGCCTGCCGATGAAATCAATACTTTGTGGAGCGGTCATTTTATTTCTTTCGCTGCTATAGTCAAGCATGGAGAACCCGAGGTAATAACATTCAACCAACAGGGCTACTACCGGGGCCGGCCAACCGATGATAGGAATAAACGAAAGAATAAGGATCGTGATCACATAAACAGATTGCCATAACATATTTCTCAATGCAATTTTTATTGCCCGCACAATATCGGTTGCAAGCTGTTTAAAATTAAAAGGGAATTCTTTATTCTCTATAATACTTTCTGTTTTTTCACTTAGATAAGCAAATACGGGTGAACCAATAATAAGGAATAAAAATTTGAAAAGAGAAAAATAAAATAACAACAGAACGAGCCTAAGTATGATCTGTCCAACAATGAAGAAAAAACTGAGCCAGCTATCATGCATTCTTTCCAACCATCCTTTTACACCTGTTTTCAAGAGAACAAATTCGATAGCAGAATTACTTGATACCAGGAAGAGCCAGATACCTGCAATAAAAAGAATTGTATAAATAAGTCCTGGGATCAGGATCCATTTCCAAAGCTTGTGTTTGACTATAAACTGGTGTGCTTCAAAATATGCCTGTATCGATATGATGATTTCTTTAAGCATGGTGGTGAATGGTGAATGGTGAATAGTGAAAATGCGATGGTTTGTAAACCTTACATAAACTATTCATTATTCAATTTCTCTTGTTACCGTTTCTTTTATAATTATACTGGGTTAATGCTTAAAGATATAAAACATTCAGGATAGATAATAGTACCGTCAAAAGGAATGATCAATATACAAATACTATGAAGAATATTTTATACTACGCATTTTCACCATTCACTATTGACCATTGACGAATTCACCATTGACTTTTATTATTTTTGATTTTCAATTTATACAGGAATGAAAAAGCTCGGCCTTGCGTTTTATGATCGAAAAGATGTAATACAAATTGCAAAAGAGTTGTTGGGGAAAGTAGTCGTTACTAAAATTGATGGAAAGCTTACCAGCGGAAGGATCGTTGAAACAGAAGCTTATGTCGCTTTTACAGATAAGGCTTCTCATACATTTGCTGGAAAAAGGACAACACGCAATGAACATATGTATGGGGCTGCAGGCACGGCTTACGTTTATATCTGTTATGGAATACACCAGATGCTGAATGTGGTTACCAATAAAAAAGAAATACCAGACGCTGTTTTGATCCGTGCCATCGAACCTATGGAAGGCACAACTACGATGTTAAAAAGAACAGGAAAAGATAAGCTTGATAATACACTTACCAAAGGGCCGGGTAATGTTGGAAAAGCATTGGGTGTTTCAAAAAAACATTCAGGCACTTTACTTTTGGGAGAAGAGATATTTATTTATAAGGATGAAAAAAGTGAATTAAAAGATGAACAGATCGGCGAAAGCGAACGCATCGGTGTAGATGGTGCAGGCGAAGATGCATTACTGCCTTATCGTTTTTATATAAAGGGAAATCCGTTTGTGAGCGGGAGACCTTTTAAGTAATTTATCAACCCTATCAACTTGTTAACTTATTAGAACCTCGGACATGGAATACCTTTAGATTCCTGTTTGCGTTTAATGTAAATAATTGAAATTTCGGAACCTCCACGGTTACCTGTAGCCGCTTTTAAGCTGCTTATGTTTATGTCATAGCTTGCCCCAATCCTGAGACCGAGGAATTCAAGCCCTACGTATGGTATGATCGCATCGTTGATTCTCATCCATGCACCAATAAATACATTGGTAGGATTAATATTATCACTATTTGCATTCAGTGCAAGTGCTGCACCAAACAAGGTTTCACTGGCTTTATTCTGTGCCTGGTAAATGGCAGAAATGTTTACACCTACTACACCCGATATAGGTAATGAAGCACCACCATGAACCGTTACGCGGCTTGTTAAATACCAATTATCTTTTTTGAAAGTGACTTTAGGCCTGTTAATATGATACATAGAAACACCTAAGTAATAATTGTTCTCTCCATCAGTAGAACCAGAATATAAAACACCTGCATTTAAATCAAAATAGCTTTGTGTTTTTCCATTGGTTAAAATATCCATGGTTGTACCACGTGCAAATCCATTTTGTGTTAGCTCATCTTCAAAAGTTAATTTGCTGATATCAAGTACCATGCTTGAATAGGTTGCCTGGAAACCAGCACCAATTGTATTATATCCATTTTCATCCAATGCCTTATGATAGGAGAGTGATAAAGAACCATAGTTAAGTTTAAGAGCGCTGTTTGCACTCGCATCACTCACACCTGATATTCCAATTCCGAAAACATCATTTTCGGGGATCATTTTTTTCATGATCGGAAAGTCAACCGATGCACTTGTAGTAACATATGCTTTTGGAATAGAAGGCCACTGGTCACGATGGTTAGCTGCTAATCTCCATTGTCCATCAAATTTTCCTGTAAAAGCAGGGTTGAGGGTAAGCGGAGAAGCAAAAAATTGTGAAAAATGCGGATCCTGTGCCTGGGCAATTCCGGTTAGCATGAGGGCAAAAATAAAAACAAAGTATTTTCTCATTATAAGATTGTTCTTGCAATAAAGATAAGCAATTACTATAAAATGCTGCATTTTAATGGGGTAAAGTTTAGGGTTGTTGGTTAAAAAAGGTAAACAACTGATTTTCTTATATATATTGGCCAGGATTTTTAATCATATTCACTGCAACGCATAAATGATTGCCGCTATATTATGCATATTCTGCAACTTCAAAACTTAACCCTGCAATTTAGAGCCATAAGCCAGGTCACCGGCATCGCCAAGCCCTGGCACAATATATCCTTTTGCTGTCAGTTCATCATCAATATCACCACACCATATAGTTGCCTTTGGTTCGGCACGAAGCACATATTCTACTCCAACTGAGCAGGCAATGGCACATACGATGTGCAGCTCTTTAATATTTCCTTCTTCTTTCAGGTATTGGATTGCTTTTACCAGTGAAGAACCTGTGGCCAGCATCGGATCGCTGATTATAATGATCCGGTCTTCTATTTCGGGGCAACTCATATACTCAAGGCTTATTTCAAAACTTCCATCAGCATGGTGTTTTCTGTAAGCGCTCAAAAATGCATTATCAGCCTTATCAAAATAACTAAGCAAACCATTGTGCATAGCGAGGCCTGCACGTAGGATAGTAGCCAACACAGGTTGATGTTTAAAAACTTTACAGGTAGCAATGCCCATCGGCGTAGTGATTTCCTTGTCTTCAGTTTCCATTTGTTTACTGATCTCGTAGCCAATCACTTCTGCAATTCGCTCCAGGTTGCGCCTGAAACGCATCCGATCCTGCTGCACTTCCACATCCCTGAGTTCGCTAACCCAATTACTTATCAACGAATGCTTAGAACTTAGATTATGTACCATAATTTTTATTTTGAACCCCTTATTGATGTTTGTTTATCCTTAAAAAGTTTGCAGGAATTTTACCGTTTTGCAATATCAGTCAATATATTTTAAATACATTAACAAACAAATCTAAAATAAAATCATCGTGTTCAGCGTATTTTTAGCGAACTGTTTTACAAAATTGTACTTTTATATTTATTCCAAATTTCATAGTATGAAACATTTGCCAATAATATTACTTGCAAGCTTATTCTTTTTGGCGGCCTGTAGCAGCCAAAATAAAAATGATGTCAAAGCCAATGATAAATATGAAAAAGTAAAATTATCAGTAGAAGAAATCGAGAAAAAAAATCCTGAACGTTTTTTATCGATTTCGGGAAATGATAAAAAAAATCTTTTGGGGCAAACCGTTATCAAGGGCAACATTTTCAATAATGCAAAAATGGTACAATTCAAAGATGTAGAGATAAAATTATTTTTCTATAGTGGAACCGGTACATTGCTTGAAGAAGATCAGCAGACCGTTTATGAAACCATATATCCAGGTGGAAAAACAAGTTTTAAATCCAAATACTTTGCACCGAAGGGAACGGATAGTGTGGGGATGAAGGTGATATCGGCGAAATTCTAAACATGTATGATCTAAGATGTATGATGTATGATATGCAATGCAGGTTTTAAATCATACATCAGACATCTTAGATCATACATTTTACAGAGCTACATTTCAAATAAACTTAAAACCATCTCCGTCAAACATCCCTTTATCACTTAATTTCAAATGCGGTATTACCAGCAAGGCCATAAAAGATAATGTCATAAAAGGAGCACCAAGTGTACTCCCCATTTTTTCTTTTGTAAATTGATCTATTGCTGTGTATGCTTTTGCAACTTCATAACCATCAAGGTTGCTCATGAGGCCAGCTACAGGAAGTGCCAGGATCTTTTCTTCAGCATCGGCAACTGCACTTACACCACCCCGTTGTTTTATGACAAGATTTACTGCTTTACATAAACTTTCATCATCTGTGCCAACGGCAACAATATTATGACTGTCGTGCGCCACCGAAGAAGCGAGTGCCCCTTTTTTTATTTGAATATTTTTAATAAAGCCTTTGGCAACAACTGCATCCTTATAACGGTTTACAACAACTATTTTTAAAATATCATTTTCAACATCACTTATTATCTCTGAATTATTAACCTTTGGAGCAACGAATAATTTATTGGTAATCAGTTGTCCATCCAAAGCTTCGATCACAGCAATTTCTGTTTCTCCCCTAAAAGCTATGGTGAAATCGGTGACCTTCTTTTCGCTGCAATCAAATTTGTTAATGATGGGAGATGGAGTTGTATTTATCAACGACTTTCCATGCTCTGCAACAAGTGTTCCGTTAATATAAGTTTGCAATACTTTAAATTCTGAAAGATCATTTAATAGAATAAAATCAGCAAAGTCACCTTCTTTTAATAGCCCAACATCCATTTTATAATGAAGAACAGGATTGATACATGCTGCCTTTAATATTTTGAAAATATCAATACCTTTTTTTACAGCTCTTGCGCACAACTGGTTAATGTGTCCTTCTGCGAGGCTGTCGGGATGTTTGTCATCACTGCAGAGCATCATATTATCTGAATGATCATGCATGAGTCCGATCAATGCTTCAAAATTTTTTGCAGCACTACCTTCCCTGATCAATATCTTCATGCCGTATTGTAATTTATCCAACGCCTCTTCTGCAGTAAAACATTCGTGATCGGTACTGATACCTGCATCAATATATTTTTTTGCCATTTCACCTCTTAGTCCGGGTGCATGTCCATCAACAGGTTTGTTGTATTTTTTCGCCGATGCAATTTTTTTCATTACCTCTTCATCATGTTGCAATACACCAGGAAAGTTCATCATCTCACTCAGGTATTTTATTTCTTTTTGCTGAAGTAATTTATCTACATCATCTGCATTTAATGCAGCACCGGCAGTTTCAAAAATAGTTGCAGGAACACAACTTGGCGCTCCAAAATTAAATTTAAAGGGAACCGTTTTTCCATTATCAATCATAAACTGAACTCCTTCCATACCACACACATTTGCAATTTCATGCGGATCACTAATGGTACCTACTGTACCGTGAACTACGGCCAGCCTGGCAAATTCAGAAGGGACAAGCATGGAGCTTTCTACATGCACATGGCTGTCTATAAAACCTGGGAGCAGATAGGGTTTGCCATGAAACACATCGCCATTGTTGGTTATTCTGATTATTTTATTTCCAGTAATTTCAACTGAACCAAAAAAGATCGTTCCGGCAGTGATATCAACAATATTTCCTTCTATGATAAATGAGTTCATGTTGTTTAAAAGTTATAGATGGTTATGGCCACAAAGCTAACAGGTAATGACTAATAGCGAATAGATTTTTTCCGCTATCTTGCATCCTCAAAATTCAAACAGGGTTTCAAAAACCATAATCTTAAAAAAAATACAATGAAAAAAATTAAATTATTATTATTTGCGCTAATTGCGTTCGCTGGTATTCATGCAAATGCACAAACTGTTGACGAGATCGTGAATAAATATGTAAATGCGCTGGGCGGCAAAGAAAAACTGGCTTCTTTAAAAACGGTTAGAATGACTGGAAACCTGAGTATGCAGGGTACAGATATTGCAATGGTAATAACAAAATCACATATGATAGGTATGCGTACTGATATTGAATTTAACGGTAATTCTTATTACCAGTTTGCCAATGCTACAAAAGGACAAATGTTTATGCCGCCAATGACGGATGCAGAAGAAATGGATGAGGAAACATTTAAATCTTTTGCTAACCAAATGGATGTTCAGGGTGGTTTATTTAATTATAAAGAAAAAGGTTCTACAGTTGAACTTGTTGGAACTGAAAAGGTTTCGGGTGCTGATGCCTATAATTTAAAAGTGACTTTTAAGAATGGCAAAGTATCAAACTATTATATTGATAAGACAACAAACCGTCTTGTTAAATCATCTGGTAAAGCAACGATGCAGGGAAATGAAATGACTGTTGAAACTAGCTTTTCTGATTATAAGCAAAATACGGACGGATTCTGGTTCGCTTATACAATAACTGGTTTGCGTGGACCGATCACATTTAATAAGATCGAAACAAACATTCCTGTTGATGAAAAGATGTTTTCAAATTAATTTGATGAATATTAAAAATGCCCTTTGTAATAAGAAGGCACTAAAAAAAATCCTTGAAAAAATAGAGTAAAAAAAAGACCTCCGAAATGCCAATTAAAGGGTCTTAGAATAGCTTATATCTTTCAAGAAATATTTTCTTTTAAATATCGAAAGTATAATGGCTTGTGCATATTTATTTGCACAAGCCTTTATTTTATATCTACTTTTTCAGTGCCTTCTGTAATAAGGGGCATTATTTATTATTCATTGTTACAGAAGTTATTCTACAATAATTTTTTTGACAATTATATTTGCCCCTTCACTATAAATTTTAATAAAATAAACGCCTTCGTTCCATCCTGCTAAATCAAGTTTTAGTGGATGTGTATTATCAATAGTAACATGTTGCTTTTTAATAGATTTTCCGGCTGCATCAAAAACAGCAATGTTTATTGTTTGTGATTTTTCTCCAGTAAACGTCAGCCATGTAAAATTGTGCGCAGGAACCGGCGATAATATATAATCATTGTCTTTGCCTCGCAAACAATTGATTGACCTGGTATCTGAATATTTAAAACTTCCATCAATGTCAACTTGTTTTAATCGGTAAAAATTAATGCCTTCATTAGGTTTGATATCAATCAAATTATACTGGTGTAATGTATTACTTGTACCCGCAGCACTCAGGGAACCTATTTCAGTAAAATGCTTGCCATTGTCAACGGATCTTTCAATTATAAATTTGCTGCTGTTCATTTCACTTGATGTGCTCCAGTATAACAATGCAGATGCATCATCTGCTTTATATGATGCTGTAAAACTCACTAATTGAACAGGGAGAACAAAACCGCATACATTAGCAATGGTATAAGACACATTTTGATCTGTTACAGTGATATCTGTCATTGCGGAAGCTGTTATAAAATCCAATGGATTTGTTGAGGTAGAATTTAATGTGAATGATTGTATTGTCAAAGTATTATTGTCTGAAACACTACAGGGTGTAGCAGAATTTATCAGGCTAACGGGAGCGAATAGGTTGTAAGCATCTACATCACTATTATTGATACTTCCTGTAAGGTTAAGATTATTATTAAATACATTTAGCCTGTAATAATTCGCAAAATGAGTATTTAGGGACTTATCATACACAATTACTCCATTCGTAATTCTTGAGATATAATTTGAAGAAGAAGTAGGTACAGATGATGCAATAATAAAATCGTTGTCCGATAATGGATAAAAACCAAGTCCGCTGAGTGGACTGTGACCTGGATGGTAATATATATTAACATTCGCTGTCCTTGTACTTATGTCATAAGAGAAAATGGCCTGTTCCTGGGTTCCATAACCATATCCCTGAAAAAGGAGGGTATGAGAAAATATTGTTGAATTAATAGATACCAAATCTATTGGAAAGGTGGAATTTAAAGGAGTAGTATTTCCAGGAACACTGGTATTAAAATCAAACGCGTCTTCATTGAGGATAGCCCCGGTTGTTTCGTCCATTTCTGTAAGTGTAGGATTATAGCGCCCTCCGAGTCCAAAAGGGTTATAAAATCCAGACAAAAGCAGGTGACCGTTTGGTAATATGGTTATCGCCCTGAATTCATCGGCATTGACAAATGTGGATTGATTAGCCCAAATATCGGTTCCATTGGAACTTACCAATGATACAAATGAACTTGATTCATTCGATAAAAGATTTTCCATACCAACCAACGCAATATTATTAGCTGCAGTTTCAGCCGCATCCCAAAGAATTTGATCTTGTGAAGTTTGCGTTGTTATTTTTGACCATATAAAATTTCCATTGCTACTGTTAATGCGACATGCAAATCCCCTTCTGAATGAACCAACATGAAACTGGCCAACGGCAACATAATCTCCGTTAGCGCAGATTTTTACCCTGTTAAAATTATCGTCTCCGGAGTTGGGGACGGTTTTTTGCCAAACCATTTGGTGATTTGCGTCAAATTTTACCAGGAAAAGATCATTTGAATTGCCTAAGCCTTCATTGCGGTAGCCAACACTAATTGTTCCCCCATCATTAGGGTCATATTTGCTATCATAAAAAACTTCTGATATGCCTTGAGTGCCAACACTTAATTGCACTACTTGTGCTTTGGAATGAAGGGAAATAATTGTAAATAAAAGGAAAATATAAAACTGGATACGTATATCTGTTTGCATGAAAAAAGTGTTTGATTGATAAAGGTATATTTTTTTACTTTCTAAACTTTCAAGTCTTTATTTTTGCGAATGAAATTATTACAGGGTATTAATTATGTTTTAGGTGCTGTTTTCAACAGATATAAGACATACATTACCTATTCTTTAAGCTACCTTCAAAGAGAAAGAAATATAGATCGTAACTATATGGATCATATCAGGTTAGCTTCCCTGGAACTGGTTGCCTATGAAATAAATAAAAAAAATCTTTCCGGGGCTGTAGCTGAACTTGGAGTATATAAAGGAAAATTTGCCAGATACATCAATAAGTACTTCCACAACAGATATATTTATTTATTTGATACTTTTTCTGGTTTCGATTTAAAAGATGTTAGAGTTGAAATTGAAAATACATTTTCGGATGGTTCACAGGATTTTAGCAATACCTCGGTTAACCAGGTTTTAGGCATAATGCCTTTCCCGGATAAGTGCATTGTAAAAAAAGGGTATTTTCCTGCTACAGCAGTTGGATTAAATGATGAATTTGTATTCGTAAGTATTGATGTTGATCTTTTTGAACCGATCTATAATGGCCTGGTTTATTTTTATCCACGTTTAAAAAAAGGAGGGTATATCTTTATTCATGATTATAATAACGATGCATATAAAGGCGCACGTGAAGCCGTTGATAAATATTGCAAGGAAAATAATTTGAATATCGTGCCGTTACCAGATTCTGCGGGCACTGCTATTTTAGCAAAATGACCTAATCTTTCAACAGATCCGGCCGTCTTTCCTGTGTTCTTTCAACAGATTGTTCATGCCGCCATTCATCAATCAGTTTATGATTCCCACTCATGAGGATACCAGGTACTTTCCATCCACGGAAAGTTTCGGGCCTTGTATAAACGGGTGGGGCAAGCAGGTTGTCCTGGAAAGAATCTGAAAGTGCAGAACTCTCATCATTTAATACACCGGGTATCAGGCGGCCAATCGCATCCGTTAGTACTGCTGCCGCAAGCTCACCACCACTAAGTACATAATCGCCAATAGAAATTTCCTTAGTTACAAAATGATCCCTGAATCTTTGATCAATTCCTTTATAATGGCCGCAGATCAGTAATAAATTATTTTTTAATGAAAGGCTGTTTGCGGTCTGTTGGTTAAATGTTTCTCCATCAGGGGTTAAAAAAATGATCTCATCGTAAGTGATCGTTTTTTGTAAACTTTCAATAGCATTCACCAATGGCTCTATCATCATTACCATACCGGCGCCTCCACCAAACTGGTAATCATCTACCTGGGCCCTGGCATAAGTAGTGTAATCCCTCAGATTTATTACATTTACTTCCAGCAATCCTTTGTCTCTGGCTCTTTTCATAATAGAATGAGCGAAAGGGGAGTTGAGGAGATCGGGAATAACAGAAATAATGTCTATGCGCATGTGTGTGTATTTAAGTAACGGGATATCAGATATCAGAAATCAGATGTCAGATATCAGCCATTGGCAGTATGTTAGGTTAATATAATTCGAATGCGATAAATCTAATAAAACTTCAAATTAAAAAAACAGCTGACAGCTGATTTCTGAAATCTGACCTCATATTCCTCCCGTAAAATCATCAATATCCCTCTTATTCTTTTTTGTTGGTCTTCCAAGCTTACTCATACGTTTTCCTGTATGAAATGTGGCGGCCTGGAATTGTATGCGTTCAATTTCTTCTACAGGAGTAATATCAACATAATAATTGATGGCTTCAGCATATTGAACCCTGTTGTGCAGCAAACCCACAACCTTTATGCGCCATTTCTTTGCCTCTGTTTTTACTTCATATTCATCATTAACAGATACTGTTTTAGCAGCTTTTGCAGCGCCACCATTGTATTTCACTTTGCCTCTATCACATGCATCTGCCGCCTGGCTGCGTGTTTTAAATAGCCTGATCGACCACAAATATTTATCAAGCCTGAGCTTTTCTTTATCCATTTGAAAACAAAATTAGCTTCTTTTTCCAGCAATGGTAAGGCATACAAAGAGTATTTACGTATTTTTATTTTTTTATAAAAAATATATACTTATGAAATTGAGGAAAGCATTTTTATGCATCTTTTTAGTTGTAGGATTTATCCAGTTTGCAACAGCACAGGGAGGGGGCGTTAACTGGACTTCTGACGGACTTAGTTATACAAAGACCAAAGAAGGCAATATTGTAAAGGTGGATCCTAAAACGGATGCAGAAACCATAGTTGTAAAAAAAGAACAACTAACGCCAGCAGGTGCTTCGAAGGCTTTGTGGCCACAATCATATAGTTATAGTAGTGACAACAGCAAAATATTAATATTTACCAATACTGCAAAAGTATGGCGCTATAAAACCCGGGGGGATTACTGGGTATTGAATGTTGCAACGGGCGACCTTCACCAGGTTGGTAAAACAGCCCCAGCTCAATCACTTATGTTTGCAAAATTTTCTCCTGATGGAAAACAAGTTGCTTATGTAAGTGAGCATAATGTATTTTCAGAAGATGTAAATTCTGGTATTTCACGCAGGCTAACGGATGATGGTAGCCGCAAATTAATAAACGGAACCTTTGATTGGGTATATGAAGAAGAGTTTGGTTGCCGCGATGGATTTCGCTGGTCACCCGATAGCAGGCAGATCGCTTATTGGCAGGTGGATGCTACAAAAATCAGGGATTATTATATGCTTAATACTACGGATTCTGTTTATTCAAGGGTGATACCTGTTGAATATCCAAAAACCGGAGACGCACCTTCACCTGTGAAGATCGGCGTTGTTAATCTTTCAAATGGTGCAACAAAATGGATGAAGATCGAAGGAGATCCTCAACAAAATTATTTACCACGCATGGAATGGAGTGGAACCAATGAACTGATTGTACAGCAACTTGACCGCAAGCAACAGGAAAGTAAACTGATCTATTGCAACGTAACGGATGGCAATAGCCGCACTTTCTGGGCAGAGAATGATGAAGCCTGGGTGGATCTGAATGCAGATGAAGTAGCAGGTGACCCTTCTGGCTGGAAATGGATAAATAAAGGAGAAGATTTTTTATGGGTAAGTGAAAAAGACGGCTGGCGTCATATTTATAAGATTAGCCGTGATGGGAAAAAGATAACGCTACTTACAAAAGGTAATTTCGATATTGGATCAATAAAAGGAGTAGATGAGGTTAATAATTATATTTATTTTTCAGCATCACCAACGAATGCAACGCAATTATATTTGTATAGGGTTCACATCAATAATCCTGATAAGCAATTTAAAGACGAAGCCGAACCAGTGAGCTCAGCAAAATTAAAAGGCACTCACGAATATGCTATTTCACCTGGAGCTAAGATGGCCAAACACAGTTTTAGTAATCACAACACAGCGCCCGTTAGTGAATGGGTAAGTTTGCCCGAGAACAAACCATTAAATTCATCGAAGAGCATAGCGAACATTGTGAAGCCTGATCCAGCAATCAATGTTGAATACATTCAGATAACTACAGAGGATAATATCATACTCGACGCATGGATGAACAAGCCGAAAAATTTTGATCCTTCAAAAAAATATCCGGTGGTATTTTATGTTTATGGTGAACCTGGGGCTTCTACGATCGATGACCAATATGGTAACCATGATAATTTTCTTTATGATGGCGATATGAGTGCGGATGGTTACATACAGGTAGGGCTAGATAACCGAGGCACGCCTGTTTTAAAAGGTGCTGCCTGGCGTAAATCTATTTACAAAAAAATCGGGAGTATCAATATCAGGGATATGGCAATGGGCGCAAAAAAGATACTGGAAAATACGTACATAGATAAAGATAGAGTAGCTGTGTGGGGATGGAGTGGGGGCGGTTCATCAACACTTAGTTTATTGTTTGAATATCCAGAGATATTTAAAACCGGCGTTTCCATTGCACCACTAACCAATCTTTTATATTATGATAATATTTATGAAGAGAGATATATGGGATTACCACAGGAAAATATGCAGGCATATATTGAAGGGTCACCTGTTTCACATGTTAAAGGACTAAAGGGGAATCTTCTATTGATACATGGTTCGGGAGATGACAATGTACATTATAGTAATGCGGAAGCTTTAATAAATGAACTCGTAAAATACAATAAGCAATTTGAGTTTATGGAATATCCAAACCGCACTCATAATATCAATGAAGGCCCTGGAACATCAAAACACTTACAAACTTTATATACAAATTTTATAAAGAAAAATTGTCCCCCGGGAGGAAAGTAAATCTATTTGGAAATGAGTCAATTTGGAAATTTGGTAATTGGTTTACTTGAATCGAATTTTCTTTAACTAATCAACATTTTTATTTAAAATCTGATGATTAGCTACTTGAAAAAAGTACTTCATTAATCAATTCACCATTTCCAAATTTCCAAATTGACTCATTTCCAAATTGTTTCTTTTACTGAAAAAACTTTTTCGTATGACCCTTTTCCTGTCCTGCAAAAGTATAGCTTCTGAAAAATTCATCAGCAGACAATGCACCACTTCCCTTTACAACGAATACGCATAGCAGCAGTAAAGTGATTGCAGAAAGTAGTAACTCTGTGTTGGTAAAAGAAATGCCTTCTTGTACATTGAAGATCACAGCGCCGATCAGTAAGGGTATCTGTATCAGCGATGCCCATCTTGTAAAAAGCCCTGTTGCAATAAATACACCTCCCAAAAGATTTGCATAAGTAATGATCACAGAAATGGTTTGAACATTACTTTCAAAAATGCCCCATCCTTTTTTATGTATCATTGATTCAAGCGTAGCAGAATCATGAAAAAATGAAATCCCTTTTGCAATTAGTACCAATCCCAGCAATACTCTTATCAGCGTTAGCCATCCGGGAAATTTAGTATCGTTGTTTTTTTGTTGATGACTTAAAATATTTGCTTCCATAATTGACAATTTTTTCAGATATAAGCACAATAATCGGGCAGGAAATGAATCTAAGGAAGGATGCGTTTTTAATGTAGAATATTCACCCCGGTGCAGGCTCTAAGCTGTTAGCCAAAAGCTTCAAGCTATAAGTAATACTTATTGGTATTAAATATATTCAATAGGTCAATCGCTAAATAGAAATTCACTTATCGCTAACAGCTTATTGCTTGAAGCTTACAGCTTAGCGCTTTCTTCGTAATTTCATCTATCTCCAAATAAATTAAATGTTATGAAACACTTATTAATATTAATGATTCTGGCTGCAACCACAACTGCAAATGCACAGATCATAAATTTAAAAAGAGAAGCGGGAACAGATGATTCAATTGTGTTGCAGCGTGCGTTTTTACAGAAAGATATCAATGCGGTATTGATCAGTTCTTCATTTGTTTTAAATGGCACATTGAAAATACCGAAAGGAAAGACATTGAAATTTGAACCTGGTTGTGCGATCACGGGAAAAGGTACGATCAATGGTGGTATCATTGATGCAGGCTATCAACAAAAAATATTTGATACTTCCCTTACTGTAAATCCAGAAGCCGTCAATCAATATTTCTCCGTGAAGTGGTTTGTTGCAAAGGGAGATAATGTGGATGATTACGCAGCCATTCAGAAATCAATCAATACCTGTTTAAAGAATGGCATCAGGACCGTTTATCTTCCACTTGGTTATTATAGAATATCAAAGCCACTGATTGTAAGAGGCAATGGTATATCTGATACTGCTTTTAATTTTTGTACGCTGGAGATATTGGGTGAATCTTCTTTCTGGGATGCTATTGCTGGTAGTGAACTGAGGCCAGCCTTCAATAATAGTTTTGCAATCGGGATACAAAGAGGAAAGGGCTGTAAGGTCAGGAAGTTAAGAATCACCGGCCAATTTAAACCACCAGCTCCGGCTACTCAAATGGAATATTACAATATCGAGTTTAAAGATTTTACGGATAAGCTTTGCCGTGATAATCGTTTTAGTCCTTATTCAGCAATCGTTATTGATCCTTTTACAAATGTTCCGAATAGTAAAGAAGATACTTCGAATTATTATCCGGGCCTGCATAAATACTATGGGTCAAATGGCAGGTCAAGACAATCCGGTAGCACGGCTACAGAAATAGAAGAAGTAAGTATCAGTGGTTTTGTTGTTGGTATTTGTTCATCTCCCAATGGAATAACACGCAATGCAGAAATAACCATTATCAATAAAGTACAGTTTGCAAATTGTAAATTATGTGTGTCTGGCGGGCAGGACCAGGAGAAAGACAATATTATATCAAATGCTTATTGCTGGGGAGGTACGCATACTTTTTTTTCAACGGGCTTGTATGGAGCAGGTCGGATGGCGGGCAACTGGATCATCGACAATGTTAATATCGCAGGGAATGTTATCAGGTTTATATACAACCCGCAACATGGGTATTTTGCAACACATATTAGTCACGTGTACGCAGAGACGCTCGGAACATGGGGAACGATCGATTCAGAACTTGCCAGTGAAATAGCAGGATGCACCGTTGATTTTGCTCCTCAGTCTGTAGCAGGAAAACAAACACTCATTACTTCTTGGGGAAATAATGTTGTTTACCGCGGATGCAATTTCCGTTATTATGGAGAAAATACAGCACTGACTATTGAAGGTAATTGTGTATTTGATCACTGTTATTTCTCCGGGCCGGTAGAACAGAAGAAAGCAATATCAAATACTTTCTACGATCCTGGTAATGAAAGCCCGACACTTTTTAGTTTGTGGAGTATATTTTTTGTATTTACGGGTATTGGTATCATTTATTATTTTATAAAACGCAAACATAAAAAGCAGATAAGTATAGTGCCAGTAAGTAATGAAGAAAATGGTTATCTTCAATTTGAATAAGTACTAATTTTTATTCACTAAAAAATTATTTGACTAATGAAAACTTTCTGCTTATTCTTTTCATTTTTATGTTTTGCTTTATGCAGCTATGCACAAACTACAACGGATACCAGCAGCGTACCAGCACCTCCGTCCATTGCGAATGATGATGGAGACAGAATATTTGATAGAGTAGAAGTAGAAGCATCTTTCCCCGGAGGAGACGATGGCTGGAGAAAATATCTCGGGGCTAATATTGATGCAGATACACCAATAAGACACAAAGCAAAGCGGGGTCAATATCCTGTCGTCATAAAATTTATTGTAAATAAAGATGGAGTTATCAGCGATGTGAAAGCTGAAACTTCATTCGGCCATGGTATGGAAGAAGAAGCGATAAGGGTTATTAAGAAAGGGCCAAAATGGTTACCTGCTATGCAGAATGGAAAGAAAGTAAATGCGTATCGGAGACAGCCGATTACTTTTGTTGTAGAGTAGAAAGGTTTGTTTACTGGTAAAGAAATTTAATAAATGTGCCAGGGTTTTGATCAGCACATATCATTGATAAAACTGCACAATGAAACAGTTCATAATTTTTCTCATCAGTGTTTTTTTTTTCATCCCTATATTTTCACAAAACAGGAATAATACCTGGTACTTTGGTCACCAGGTTGGGCTGGATTTTAATAGCAACCCGCCTGTTCCTCTAACTAATTCCGCCATGACACAGGATGAGGGCAGCGCTACCATGTGTGATAATAATGGGCAAATACTTTTTTATAGCAATGGTGTTTTTGTATGGAACCGCAATCATACGGTCATGCAGAATGGTACGGGGCTGAAAGGCGATCTTTCTTCAACCCAATCTGCTTTGATCCTGCCCAAACCTTCCGATAATAATTTGTATTATATTTTTACTGTTCCGGCACTTTTGTCTACAGGTGTTCCGTTGAGTTATTCTATTATTGATATGACGCTGGATGGAGGGTTTGGTGCTGTTACAACAAAAAATGTTTCACTTCATACTCCCATAACTGAGAAACTAACTGCAACGCTTAAAAGCAATGGTACTGACTATTGGATAGTAGCAAAAGAATATGGAACAGATGCATTTCTTGTTTACTCATTAACTGCAGCAGGTGTGGACCCAAACCCGGTTGTAACAAATGTGGGACCCGTAATTAATGATTTGAATAGTGAAGCCGGTTATGCACGTATATCTCCCAATGGCTCAAAATTGTGTATGGCCTATTATGGGAACAACACAAGCCAGTTGTTTGATTTTGATAATGGCACGGGCATTGTTTCAAATCCGATTCCACTGGTTTCCACATCTGGTTGTTATGGGGTGGAATTTTCACCGGATAACAGCAAATTGTACCTGATGCAGCCCAATGAATTTGTGTTAACGCAATATGATCTGTTGGCAGGTTCTCCAACAGCTATTCAAAATTCAGCTTTAGAGATTGCACATCTTGGAGGTACAAATTTAGGATGCGCCATTAAACTTGGCCCTGATAATAAAATATATGTTAACCGCTACATGCAAAATTTTATTGCTGTTATTGATCAACCAAATCTTGCGGGCACTGCATGTAATTTTATTGATCACGCCATTCAATTTAGTTCAGGCACATCGTGGCTTGGGCTACCCAATAATCTTTATAATTATTCACTAACTCCTTCATGCCCGCCCAGTTTAAATAACAGTAGTAGTGCAACCATTTGTTCCAATCAAACATACCAACTGCCATCAGGAACAATTGTAAATGCAGCGGGAATTTACAATGATACAATAAGAAGTGTTGGTTCCTGTGACAGTATCATTACTACACTTAATTTATCTGTATTCCCTGTTGGTTTTTTAAATACCGATGTACATATTTGTTCGAATCAAATTTACCAGTTGCCATCAGGAACAATTGTTAGTATAGCCGGAATTTATAATGATACAATAAGAAGTGTTTCGTCCTGTGATAGTATTATCAATGCGATCCACGTTTTAATTAATGATGTTTCATCCTCAAATATGATTGATTCTATTTATGAAGGAGATCCATATATGTTACCATCAGGACAAACAGTAAACTCGCCAGGAGTTTATCAAACTGTTTTAGTAAATAGTATTGGTTGTGATAGTGTGATCACAACAACATTGATTAAAAAACAACAATTATTGGATTGTCTTATCCTTACAAACGCCATTACACCCAATGGTGATGGTATTCATGATTACTGGGTATTGTATAGAGAAAATTGTTTTAAAAAATTAGAAGTAAATGTTTATAACCGTTATGGTAGTTTGGTGTATCATTCGGATGATTATAAAAATGACTGGAGTGGAAAGTATAAGAATAAGGAATTGCCGGATGGGACATACTATTACATCATCAAAGTAATTTCCTATAATGGAAAAGAACATTTTTTTAAAGATAACGTAACAATTATAAGGTAGCCATTTCCGTCGTCCCAACAGGCGTTTTTCTTCCAGGATAAACTTCCAATGCTGCAGCCAGGCAATCCATTGCTTTATTGATCGAATCAACATTCAATACATAAGCAAGCCTCACTTCATCTTTCCCAAAACCCGGTGTGCTGTAAAAACCTGTAGCAGGCGCAAGCATCACGGTTTCATTATTGTGAGCAAAATTTTCAAGCAGCCATTGGCAAAATACATCACTATCGTCAATGGGTAGCCTCGCCATGGCGTAAAAAGCACCGCCTGGGTTTGGACAAAAAACGCCAGGAATATCATTCAGTCTTTTTACCAATGTATTGCGGCGAAGTTTGTATTCAGCTTTGGTAGTATCAAAATAATTATCAGGGAGATCAACAGCAGCTTCACCCAATACCTGTGCATAGAATGGCGGGCTCAATCTTGCCTGTGCGAATTTCATAGCAGCATTCAATACTTCTTTGTTCTTTGTAATGAATGCACCAATGCGGCCACCACAGGCGCTGTAACGTTTGCTGATTGTATCCATTAAAATCACATTTTGCTCCGCACCTTTTAAATGCATAGCGCTGGTATGCGTGCCTTCATAACAAAACTCACGGTAAGCTTCATCCGCAAATAGAAAGAGGTTATGTTTTAAAACAATTTGCTTCAATGTTTCCATTTCCGCAGCGCTATATAAATAGCCTGTTGGATTATTAGGATTGCAAACAACGATCGCTTTTGTTTTGGGTGTAATTGCTTTTTCAAAATCTTCAATGGGTGGCAATGCAAAACCGGTTTCAATTTTACTCATGATCGGTTTTACAACCACATCTGCCTGTATAGCGAATCCATTATAATTTGCATAAAATGGTTCAGGTATAATTACTTCATCACCTGCATCCAGGCAAGCCATAAAACCAAAAAGGATGGCTTCGCTTCCACCTGTTGTTACAATGATATCATTGTGGGTAATATCAATTTTATTTTTCGCATAATATTCCACGAGTTTTTTGCGATAACTTTCATTGCCTGCACTATGACTGTATTCCAATACATGGATGTCACAATTTTTTACAGCATCCAGGCATTGCTTCGGCGTTTCAATATCGGGCTGACCAATATTAAGGTGATAAACTTTTACGCCTTTCTTTTTTGCTGCTTCGGCATAAGGAACCAATTTGCGAATCGGGGAGGCGGGCATATCATGGCCGCGTTTGCTTATTTCTAACATGTTTCAAAGGTAATTGACAATGGACAATTGACAATGGACAATGCTTCAAAAAACCAACTGTTTTTTAATTGTCAATTATCAATTGTCCATTGTCAATTGAATCAGTCTTCTTCATAAAAATCAACCTTATGCTCTTTCAAAAATGCCTTGATCGCATTCACATGAATACATTGCCCGAGGTGTATAAAAGAATAATCAGAAACTTTTTTAACGCCGTTGTTTACCATGATCTCTTTGTCAATCAGATCAAAACCAAGGTGCAAATGTTTGGTAGAGAACTGCATGCCGTAAACAGTTCCTTTATTATCAAATAAAGGCCCGCCACTTTGGCCACGCAAGCCTGGAGTACTCATTTCTATTCCAAATAATCCTTGTTGCTGATCGGCTAAAAAACGGGTGACCATGCCTTCGATTGGAAATCTTGGTGAAACATTTACGCCGGTATTTGTCCATTCAATATCATCTGCAACAGCATTGAAAGTAAAATTGGTGAATTCGGGAAATGGGAAACCTAAGCGACATAAAAACTTTCCCTGTTTGATGTTGTTGCCATCTTTTAAAAACTTTGCGCAATCGGTATAATGGATCTTTCCAAAATCGTTGAATTTTATAATGGCAAGATCCAATGTTGGATGTGCATGACAGGTGAAGCCACTCATTGTATCTACCGAATCAACAAAATTACTTTTTACCTGGATGGTAGTATCGGGATTGAATTTATATTTTAACTCCAATCCTTTGAGAGATGTTTTTAATTTTCCATCCTGCGGCAAAGCCTGCCTTTCTTTTTTAAAATTATTATAATTGGCATTTATTTTTTCGGAAGCCAGCAACAATTCAACTACATGCTTGCAGGTAACAGCGTATCCATTTTCATTTACAAAAAAAATGGTTGCTGCGCCTGGTAGTAATTGTTTACCAGCATAAGTACGCATCAATGTATGTATGGGCCTTGTAAATTGTCCTACTCTTTCTATTGCTGATATGAACATGGATTAAGATTTTAAGATTAAATGATTGAATGGATCAGGATTTAAATTTTGTGTTTCTGTTACGTTAACTATAGGCAGCTATTATTTTTTTATTTTTAGTTTTGATGCGGCTGCCTGGTCAAGAAACCAATCGGGATTTGCATTCAAAGGATTAATTAATAGAACAGGATATTTTTGTGTGTCATTTGTTTTAGAAAAAATAATTTTAACGATCTCCGCTTTTGCTTCACCAGTTACAAGAAATAAAATATGGGATGCATTATTTATTAATTTGCTGGTAAAACTAATTCTATACACATTCAAATCTTCAATAAAAACTTCTTTTACAATGTGTTTCTTTTCGCTTAGTATAGGAGTGTAAGGGAATAACGATGCCGTGTGGCCGTTGTCGCCCAATCCTAGTAAAATAAGATCAAATACCGGAAGTTCTTCTTTAAAAAACGCTTGTAAATTTTGTTCATATACAGAAGCTGCTTTAGCCGGTTCAAAATTTACAGGAATGGGAAAAATGTTTTCAGCGGGTATTTGTATTTTATTCAACAGGCTGTTGAATGCCATGTTGCTGTTGTTATTCTCATCAGTGGCAGGCACACATCTTTCATCACTCCAGAAAATAAAAATATTTTTCCAGTCGAAGGCATTGGCATAAAATGATTGTGCCATTAATTCGTAAAGCTTGCGGGGCGTATTACCACCAGAAAGAGCGATTGTAAACTTTCCTTTCTTTGAAATTGTTTTTTTTGAAAGTGCTACAATATAATCTGCAGCCGACTTACAAACAGCATCTACATCATTAAAAATATGTTTCTTATTCATGATCCTTTTTTTCAAATGGCATTACGATCCAGTTATTGCCATCTTTTGCAATAAGCCCTTCTGCTGTTTCAGGCCCATGTGATCCTGCTGCATAGTTTGGAAAGTTCACTGATGGATTTGCATTCCATGTATTTAAAATTGGCATCAGTATTTCCCAGGCAGCTTCTACCTGGTCGGCACGCATGAACAAAGTTGCATCGCCTTCTATTACATCCAGCAATAAGGTTTCATATCCTTCCGGTGTACCGCTGGTATAAGTATCACTATAATTAAACAACATGTCTACCGGGTTCAATTGCATTTGCAGTCCGGGTTTTTTTGCCTGGAAGCGAATGCGTATACCCATGTCCGGTTGTAAGTTGAGTACCATCCTGTTTGGCTGCCAGTTCTCTGTAGCTTCATCAGGAAAAGTTTGATGCGGTGCTGGTTTGAATTGTATTGTGATCACCGATATGGATTCATTCATTCGTTTACCCGTACGTAAATAAAAAGGAACACTGCTCCAGCGCCAGTTGTCGATAAAGAATTTTATAGCTACAAAAGTTTCTGTATGAGATTCAGGCGAAACATCTGCTTCCTGGCGATAAGCTTTTACTTTTTCTCCATCTATCCATCCGGTATCATATTGCCCACGTACGGCAAAATTATGTACATCTTCTTTTTTTATTGGCCTTAATGCCCTTAGTACATCTACTTTTCGATTGCGTACTTCATCTGCATTAAAAGATACAGGAGGTTCCATCGCAATAAGACAAAGTAACTGTAGTAAATGATTCTGTATCATATCACGCAGTGCACCATTGATCTCGTAATAATTTCCCCGGCTTTCAACACCAAGTTTTTCAGCAACGGTGATCTGTACATGATCGATGTAATTGCGGTTCCAGATTGGTTCAAATAATGCATTGGCAAAACGAAATGCAAGAATATTTTGCACCGTTTCTTTACCCAGGTAATGATCAATCCTGTACAATTGATTTTCATCAAATATTTTCAGAAGAACAGCGTTTAATTTTTGTGCACTTTTCAGATCAGTACCAAAAGGTTTTTCTATTACAAGCCTTGCAGAGCCTTTGTCTTCAGCTAAACCTGACTTACCAATATTAGTAGCGATCAATTCAAAGAATTGTGGGGGCACAGCCATGTAAAATATTTTATTTACATCACAGGTTGCTTCCTGTTTAAAGGCATCCATCTTTTCTTTCAATATTGAATAAACATTCAGATCATCAAAATCTCCTTTTTGATAAGAGATCATTTTAGAAAATGCATCCCATTCATTGTCCTTTGCTTTTCCTCTTCTTGAAAACTGGTCGATACCATCATGCAATTTTTTTATAAAATCTTCAGCAGTTATTTCCTGCCTGCCAATGCAGACGATAGAGAATTTGCTGTTTAACCAATTGTCTAAATAAAGATTGTACAAGGCTGGTATTAATTTGCGCCAGGTAAGATCTCCTGTTCCACCAAAGATGGCTAAAATGGTGGGGTTTGTTTTAGTTCCTGCTTCCATTGTTTGTTTTTATTGAATGATTTGATTCCAGGTTGTGTGAAAAGTTCCGGGTTTGTCTATTCGTTCGTAAGTATGTGCACCAAAAAAATCCCGTTGTGCCTGTATTAAATTAGCTGGCAACCATGCGCTGTGATAGCTTTCAAAATAACTGTTGCATGCATAGAATGAAGGAACAGGAATACCATTATTGATTGCGGCTTTTAATATGCCTCTCAAAGAATATACTTCCTTATCCAGCATGGCTGCAACTGGTTCGCTTAGTAATAAATTTTTCATCCCGGGATCTTTTGTGAATGCTGCAGTAATATCTTCAAGCATGGCTGCCCGTATAATACATCCTCCACGCCATATTGATGCAACGGTTGCGATATTCGTATTGTACTTATATGTTTCAGAAGCATTTTGCAGCATCGCCAATCCCTGTGCATAAGTGATCGCAAATGCAGCATGCAGTGCATCTCCCAGTTGATCTATAAAATCTTTTTTATTGGTTGTAATGGTTGTTGCTATTTCTTTTGTGGCAGCATGTACCCTTTCTGCTTTCATAGAAGAAATGATCCTTTGAGAAACGGCAGCATCAATGGCAGGAATAGGAGATTGTATGTTCATTGCATCCTGGCTCATCCAGGCACCTGTTCCTTTTTGGTGTGCGGTATCTGCAATTTTATCTATCAGTCTTCCTGTGCCATCTTCATCTTCCTGGATAAAAATGGCTGCTGTGATCTCTATTAAAAAGGATTGAAGTTTTCCTTTGTTCCAGGAACTGTAAACTTCATGCAATTCATCATTGGATAATCCAACATGTTTTTTCAGCAGCTGATAACTTTCTGCGATCAGTTGCATAAGCGCATATTCAATTCCGTTATGAACCATTTTTACATAATGTCCTGCAGAACCGTCGCCCATATAGGCAACACATGGTTGTCCATTTACTTTAGCCGATATTGCTTCGAGCATAGGAGCGAGGCGTTTATAAACATTGGTATCGCCACCGGGCATGATACTTGGGCCAAACCTTGCTCCTGATTCGCCACCTGAAACGCCGGTTCCCACAAAATGTATATCAGATTGTTTAAGATCTTTTACTCTTTTATCGGTATCCGTAAAATGCGAATTGCCACAATCCATGATAAGATCGTCTTTGGACAAATGTGGTTTCAGTTCGGTCACCACGGCATCAACGATTGGCCCTGCAGGAACCAACAGCATAATTACCCTTGGTGGTTTTAGTGCGGCAATAAATGATTCTAATTGATTGAACGCTTCCAGTTTTTTTCCGGCAGCTTTATCATTCAATGCGGCAACTTTAGCCGGATCTTTATCATAACCGGCAACAGAAAAACCATGATCGCTCATATTCAATACGAGGTTCTGGCCCATGGTACCAAGACCGATCATTCCAAATTCATATTGTTCAGCACTCATATTGTATTCAATTATTTTTATAAAAAAAGGATGGGAAAATCAGGCAATAAATTTAGTTATTAAAACCAATAGGTTCGCAGTATATCTTAATAAAAGAATGATATAAATAAAAAACCTCCCGGAAAACAGGAGGTTTTTTATTTATAAGATAAAAGTTATTAACTTTTTGGAGCAGCTGCAGGAGCTACTTTAGTTGTTGTTGTCTTTTTTGTTGTAGTTGTTTTTGTAGCAGGAGCTGGCTTTGTTACAGGAGCTGCTGTTGTTGTAGTGGTAGTTGTTGTTGTCGTTTTTACAGCATCAGTTGCAGAACCCGGATGGATTTTAGCATACTCTTCAGGATTTAAAACTTCACCTTTGATGGTAATGCTTTTTACTTCATCAACACCTGCAAATTTTACAGTAAGGTGTTTTTCAAATGCATTCAGGTTTTTTGCATTGTAGGTAGCTTTGATGGTACCTGTTTTTCCTGGAGCAATTGGCTCTTTGGTGTAATCACTGATCGTGCAACCACATGTTGGGTTTGCTTGTTCGATGATCAATGGTTCTTTTGTAATGTTTGTAACTGTAAAAGTCGCTGTAGCAGGATTATCTTGTTTAATCTTACCAAGGTCAATTACTTCTGTTTCGAATTTTGCTACATCAGCTGCTTTTTTTCCAGCAGGAGCAGGAGCTGTTGTTGCAGTAGTTGTTTGAGCAAATAATGCAGTTGAGCATACTAAAGCTGTCAGAGAAAATAATAGTTTCTTCATTTTGTGTTATTTAATAATTAGTGTTTAAGTTATTGTTTATTGTTAATTTTTTAAATCATTTAAGCCTGCATTTATGGGAGCACTTGAAGCTGGTGTTTTCCATACATCTCCTTTAATAGTAATCTGTTTACTAAGGTTATCGCCATAAGTAACCGTTACAAGTTTGGTAAAAACGCCTTCTGCTGCAGCATTATAACCCACCGTTATTTTAGTATTTCCTCCTGCGGGAATCGGTTTGTCCTGGTCCCATTCAGGGGTAGTACAACCGCAACTGGCTTGTACATTTGCAATCTTTAATTCCGTTTTGCCAATATTGTTCACTTCAAAAATATGGGTAACTGGCTTTCCTTGTGGTATTTTGCCGAAATCATATACATCTTCTTTTAAAATCAGTGTTTCTTCTGCCTTTTTAGCGTCATCAGTATTAGTAGTAACAAGAGGAGCCGCTTTCAGGTCTGTTGCAGGTAATGCAACCTTATTGCCTTCCTGCGAAAAGCCTGTTAATGAAGAGCATCCTAAAAAAGCAAGAAATAGTATTTTTATCATTCCGGTATATTGATAATAAGGTGACCAAAGATAATAAAACGTTTTCTTAAGATGCAAAATTATTGACCCCGTTTACAACTCGTTAACAAATCACCTTTAAAGTCATATTTTTGTCAGATATTAAGCCATATGGATACATTAAATACAAATGACGCAGCATTACAGGAGAAACTAAGTTTTGACCATTTCAGGAACGAGGTTTTAAAAGATTATCGCATCTGTTGCGAAAGCAGGGAGACAAGCCTGCTTGGAAGAAAAGAAGTACTTACGGGCAAGGCAAAGTTTGGCATTTTTGGGGATGGAAAAGAAGTCGCCCAGGTTGCCATGGCTAAGTTTTTTAAACCCGGAGATTTCAGGGCAGGTTATTACCGTGACCAGACCTTTATGTTTGCAAGCGAGTTGGCTACAGTAGAACAATTCTTCTCTCAATTATATGCTGATTCAGATGTAAAGAACGATCCATTTAGTGCAGGCAGGCAGATGAATGCCCATTTTGCTACTAAAATGGTAGATGAAAGTGGAGAATGGCTTAGCCTGGCAAATTTAAAAAATGTATCAAGCGATATTGCTCCTACTGCGGGCCAGATGCCAAGAGCACTGGGCCTTGCTTTTGCATCCAGGGTTTTCAGGAATGTAGAAGCATTGCATTCATTGAATGAGCTAAGCGATAAAGGAAACGAAATATGTTTTTGTACGATCGGGGATGCATCTACCAGTGAAGGCCATTTTTGGGAAACCATGAATGCTGCAGGTGTATTACAGGTTCCGCTGGCAGTTTTTGTATGGGATGATGGATATGGAATATCAGTTCCTAAAAAATACCAGACCACCAAGGCTTCTATATCAGATGCATTGAGCGGATTGCAAAAGCAGGAAGATACCAACGGAATAGATATTTATAAATTGAAAGGATGGGATTATGCAGGCATGTGTGAGATCATTGAACATGCTGTGCAGAAAATAAGGGATACGCATACTCCAGCCCTTTTTCATGTGGAAGAAATAACACAACCACAGGGGCACTCTACTTCGGGTAGCCATGAGCGGTATAAAGAGGCAGACAGACTTTCCTGGGAAAAAGAATGGGATTGTATAAAACAGATGAAGGAGTGGATACTTGAAAATGCATTGGCCGAAGAAGATGAATTAAAAGAGATTGAAGAGAAAGCTGCCGCATTTGTAAAAGAAAGTAAACAGCAGTCATGGGAAAAATACCTTCGCCCAATGAAAGAAATGGTGCAGGAAGCGGTTGACTTGTTAAAAGAGGTTGCGCACATAGATCCTGCTGTTGAAAAAATGACCAATGAATTAAATGCATTGCGTGAGCCGATGCGCCGTGATGTATTAAAAACGCTGTCAACATCACTCGACCTGCTGGGAAAAGAAAATGCTCCTGCAGTTTTGGAACATTATAAGCAACTTCAAAAAACAAGTGAAAAATTATACGATTCTTATTTGTATAATGAAGGTCCTAAATCTGCATTAAAAGTTCCTGTAATTCCTATACAATATGAAGACAACGCAGCTACACTAAACGGCTTCGAAGTACTTAATAATTATTTTGATATACTTTTTGCCAGCAATGATAAAGTAGTGGCCTTTGGTGAGGATCTTGGTTATATCGGCGACGTGAACCAGGGTTTTAGTGGCCTGCAGGAAAAATATGGCGCTGAGCGTATATTCGACACCGGCATACGGGAGCTTACCATTATGGGACAAGGGATAGGTTTGGCACTTCGTGGATTAAGGCCCATCGCAGAAATTCAATACCTGGATTATTTATTATACGGTTTACAACCTTTGAGTGATGATGCAGCAACAACGCATTTTCGTACCGCTGGGCAACAAAGTGTTCCATTGATTGTAAGAACAAGAGGACATCGGCTGGAAGGTATTTGGCACAGTGGTTCTCCAATGGGAATGATCATAAATGCATTGCGTGGGATATATGTTTGTGTGCCACGAAACATGACGCAGGCTGTAGGCATGTACAACACTTTATTGCGTTCCAACGATCCGGGATTGATCATAGAATGCCTGAATGGTTATCGCTTAAAAGAAAAGTTACCTTCCAATCTTTTAGATTATACGGTGCCGTTAGGTGTGCCGGAAATTGTGCAGGAAGGAGAAGATATAACCATCGTAAGTTATGGATCTACATTGCGTATTGTTCAGGAAGCATGCATAGGATTACAACAAGCTGGTGTAAGCTGTGAAATTGTTGATGTGCAAACACTGCTTCCTTTCGATATCAATCATATCATTGTTGGTTCTCTTAAAAAAACAAACCGCATACTTTTTGTGGATGAAGATGTGCCCGGTGGTGCGGCAGCTTATATGTTTAACAAAGTAATGGAAGAACAAAAAGGTTATCGTTTGCTTGATGTTTCCCCAAGAACACTAACAGGCAAGGCACACAGGCCTGGTTACGGAAGTGATGGCGATTATTTTGCAAAACCAAATACAGAAGATGTAATTAGGGTGGTAAAAGAAATGATGGCAGAGTAGAAATATAAAATAAGAAATAAAAAATAAGGAATAAGAAAGTAGCTGGTTTTATCACTTTCTTATTCCTTATTTCACATTCCATATTTCTTATTTTTACAATCATAAGTATAAATAATAATCATCTATGGAACTGAGTTTTCTTCATATCATTGAAATCCTCGGTACTTTTTCATTTGCAGTTTCAGGAGCTTCTTTTGCAATGGAAAAAAAACTCGATCCCTTTGGTGTATTGATATTATCTTTTGTTACAGCAATTGGCGGCGGTACATTGCGTGACATCATGATCGGGCATTTGCCTGTAGGATGGCTCAGGAATGTAACAGCTATCAATGTTATTGTAATCGCTTCTATTGGCACGATGTTTTTTGATAAGTATCTGAAAAAACTTACCAGGACTTTATTTTTATTTGATGCGCTTGGACTTGGCCTGTTCACGCTTGTAGGAATTGAAATGGCCATTCAATTACATTTTGGTATTGGTGTATGCATTGCACTTGGAACCATCACGGCATGTTTTGGTGGTGTGCTTAGAGATGTACTGCTGAATAATGTTCCACTCGTTTTTCGAAAAGAAATTTATGCATTGGCAAGTATCATTGGCGGGGTTGTTTATTTTGGCTTAAAAAAAATGAACATGGATCCTTCCATTGCAACGGTCATTTGCATCTTACTCATCTTTTCCATTCGCATTATTGCTGTTCGTTTTAAAATATCTTTACCAGCATTCTATACGAAATTAAATAGCTGAAGAGAAGTTTAATGGTTTATGGGTTTAGAAGAAATGCAGCCTTTATCCAGAATCTTGTATCTCGAATCCTGTATCCCGAATCCCAAAAAATCGGTACTTTACATAAAAACCACAGCGGTATTATTGCGAACGCTGATTTCTGAAATCTAATATCCATCTACGGAATTACAATTAAAAACTAAATCTCTCCATAATGAAAAGTCTTACTCTAAAAAAAATTAAATCCTTAATGATGAAAAAAATAATTCCTGCCGCATTGGTATTTTTTATTTTCGCCTGCACAAATCAACCAGGTAGTAATGCAACAAAGGATCGTACTGCAACAGCAAATAAAAAAACGGAAGACAATGAGTCTTCCAATGGCACTGGTTGCGGAAACTTTATCATGTTCAAACAAGGAACTGTTGTTTCTTCTGCTACCTATAATGGTGAGGGGAAATTAACAAACAAGCAAACATCCCTTGTTAAAAAAGTATATAGTGAAGGAGCAACGACCGTTTCAGAAATGGAAATGAAATCTACAGATGACAAAGGAGCCAATGAAAAAACAAGCAGTGCGATTTATAAATGTGACGGAAAAAAGTTTTATGTAGATCTGAGCAACTATTTATCAGATGGAAAACAAAAAAGTAAAATAGAAACATCGGGAATGGATTTTCCTTATAATCCTTCTGTAGGTGATGTACTTCCTGAAGTTAGTTATAGCGTTAATGTAAGTATAGCCGGAAAGGATATGACTTTAAGAAGCCGGATCACTGAACGAAAAGTTGAAGCTAAAGAAAGTGTTACTACAGCTGCGGGTACATTTCAATGTTACAGGGTATCATCTGTTATTGAAGCCGGAAGGGATATGTCTGGCATGGATGAAAAACAAAAAGAATTAATGGAGAAAGTACAAAAACAAATGGGTAAATCTAAAATGATATTCTGGTATGCACCAGATGTAGCGATCGTAAAAATGGAATATTATATCGCAGGTAAGGTAGCCGTACGCCATGAGATAACTGGCATAAAAAAATAACTATTGAGCATTTTTTTTTCAATAAAAAAACTGCCAGGTTATTCCTGGCAGTTTTTTTATTGAATATCCTTCTACTTGAACATTGAATATCGTACGTTGTATATCGAACGTTAAAAACACGAACTCCGAGATCCAAACATAGTAACTAATTTATTTCCTATGAACATTGAGTATCGTCCGTTATATATTGAACATTAAAAACACGAACTCTAATATCCAAAAAAAGTAAAAAACTTTACTTCAAATTATGATACACTTTCTGCACATCCTCATCCTGCTCCAGTTTATCAACCAGCTTTAGTACATCCTGCGCAAACTCTTCAGATAATTCAGTTGTATTCATGGGTATTCTTGTAAGTTCAGCAGTCAGCACTTCTATCTTTTTTTCTTCAAGTGCCTTGGCCATATGGCCGAACTCTGTAAATGGAACGCGGATAACTATATTTCCTTCACTGTCTTCTCCAATCTCTTCAAGGCCATAATCTATCAGTTCAAGTTCAAGGTCATCAATATTCAATCCCTGGTTTTTTATTTTAAACTCACCCAGGCGGTTAAACGTAAATGCAACACTGCCGCTCGTGCCCAATGCGCCACCACTTTTTGTAAAGTGCATGCGTACATTTGCTACGGTACGGGTGGGATTATCAGTGGCAGTTTCAACAAGTAATGCCACACCGTGGGGTGCATAGCCTTCATACACGAGCTCTTCATAATTGCTGGTGTCTTTCCCCATTGCTCTTTTAATAGCAGCTTCCACACGATCCTTCGGCATGTTACATGCTTTTGCATTTAGGTAACACCTTCTAAGTGCCGGGTTATTATCCGGTTCAGGCCCCGCAGCTTTCACTGCAATAGCGATTTCTTTACCAATTCGGGTAAAGTTCTTTGCCATCTTATCCCAACGGGCAAACATGGAGCTCTTTCTTACTTCAAATATTCTTCCCATAATGATTTTATTAATAATTTATGTTCGGGCTGCAAATTTAAGACAATTGATAATTGAAATTTTATAATTGATGATTGTCAGCGATCTGTTTTGAGTTGTCAATTTTCGTTCTTAATAAACAAGCTTATAGCCAAACACAGCTTTGAAAAGGTTGTGGTATTATTGCGTAATTTATAATGATTTTTGTTGAAAGTCACTGGTAGCCATAGTTTATTAAATTCTCCTTTTATACAAGAAACTTTACTGAACCCGTCAAATTAACTCAAAAATTGTAAGAAACTAACATGAATCAATATAGCATTTCCCGGCAATAAACAAAGAATACTACAATGGTTACCGTTTTCGTTTGAAGCAAAGGATCGGTTTGAGTAAAAAAAATGCTACAGCAGAGGCTAGCTAAAAATTGAAATTTTAAAGATGACAACATGGAAATAGAGTTGAAAAATCCTTATTTGATAAGAAAACGGCTAAACCACGGAATAATCAGGGCTCAATTTGCAGCAATCCCGGAGGCTGCCGTAATTGCCTGGCTGCTACAACAATAATTTCGCATTTACCCCCCATGATTGCCGCATTTGGACTGTAATAGAACTGTAATTGTACCGAGATTTGTATTATTATAAAACGCCGGCGTTAAGAAAATCATGGAACCAATCACGAACCGGCAACTACTATGTGCAGGCTTTTTACTAATTTTCATTTACAATAATTAATAACACAAATAAAAAAAAATGGCACACACATCAATTTATCTCAATTTCAGTGGCAATGCGGAAGAAGCATTTAATTTTTATAAAAAAGCTTTCGGAACCGAATTCTCTACTCCACTTATGCGTGTGGGCGATATGCCGGCACAACCAGGCATGCCTGTTCTTTCTGAAGCAGATAAAAAGAAAGTAATGCATGTTGCATTACCAATTCTTGGAGGAACAGAAATTATGGCAACTGATATGCTCGAAAGCATGGGGCACAAATTAATTGAAGGCAACAATGTTACGATCAGTTTAAATCCGGATACAAAAGCAGAAGCGGATCGTTTGTATAACGAACTTTCGCAAGGCGGAACAGATGGCGTTGCTCCTCACGAAGAATTTTGGGGTTATTGGGGCACTTGTCAGGATCAATTTGGAATTCGCTGGATGTTTAATATTTCGAATCCGCAGAATTAGTCATTGCTTTATTTCCCGGTTTTATAGCCGCAATTGATTTTCAGTTGCGGCTTTTTTTTTGAAAGTTTTATAAAGTATTAAATTGTAAATACTAATTAGGGTCTGCTGATTTTATATCAAATCGGTTACTGTCCTGTATTTTAT
>JBDTLP010000047.1:0-37045 GCA_039934735.1 Ferruginibacter sp.
GGGCGGGAAGTTGGTATTTTATCTGCCTGCTGTAATTCCTGTTCAATTTTTGTAAAGTCTAATCCCTTCTCTGCACATGCCTGCTTCACTGTCTTCTTTCCACCACAACAAAAATCAATGCCATACTTTTTAAATATCTGAGCTTTGCTTAAATCCTTTGCGGCAATCTGTCCCAGTGTTTCATCATCTTCGCCGCTTATTCGTTTGGCAATACGAACTTTCCACCACTCAGGGCCTTCTTCTAAATATTCCCACGTAAAAATATTTCCTCTTTCACCTACCAGTTGATAATAGAGTGGTTTAGGATCATGATCGTTATGAATGGTCAGGCTTTCACCTTCCAGTAATTCGTCGAAGCGAATAAAAATAGTTGGATGTTTTTGACGTGGTTCCAAGTAAGGTGACGTTTAGGATATTTTCTTCGGTAGCTAACATATAGTGTTTTTTAAATCTGGATATTCATGAAACCACGTTCAAAGTAAGTATGATTTTCATTCGTAAAAACTGATCAAAAGAAAGAGTTGGGCTGATTTTAATCATGTTTAAATTAAATCCTTGCTTTCATCTTTGCAAATCATGCAGCTTTGGAAAAAATATAATATTCTGATAATAGATTCAGTAAAAACATTTTATAATTAAAATAAATTAAGATGAAAAAAAACATGGGCAGAACAGACAGTATTTTAAGATTATTGATTGCAGTGGTAATAGTAGCACTTTATTTTACTAATATTATTCAAGGTGTGTTTGCTATAATCCTGTTAATTGTTGCTGGTATATTTTTATTGACGGCAGTTATTGGAGTTTGCCCGTTATATACTTTATTCGGAATCAGTTCATGCAAAATAAAAACAAAATTATAATGGCACAACATGAAATAGAAACCCAATGGATGGGTAAGATGCAATTCAATTCTTTGGTAAATGGGCATACCATCATTATGGATGCGCCGGAAAGAGTAGGTGGTGAAGATCATGGCCCTATTCCTAAACCGTTTATACTTACTGCGCTATCAGGTTGCACGGGTATGGATATTATAGCCATGCTTAGAAAAGAAGAAAAACAAATTACTGAATTGAACATTAAGGTAGCAGGACAACTGAGCAAGCATCAGCCAATTGAATATGTTGCTATGCATGTTGTTTATGAGTTTAAAGGAAATCCCTTATATAAAGATGCTGCAATAAATGCCGTTAATAGTTCTCAGGAAAAATATTGTGGCGTAAGTCATATGCTGCGAAAAGCATTGCCTGTTACATGGGAAGTAAATTATAATGGTGTAATTGAATTCAATAACAAGCCGGCAGCAATAGAAACTGTACATGCTTAATAATTTATTAAACGAAATTATTTTACAATGATTGGCGTTGCCAAAGGTATTAGCATTGGTTATTTATATTGCTATTTTATAGATAGGATTTCTGAAACCACCGTGTTTAACATCAACCAGTACAATCTAGGATATATATGTTGCAGTATTTGTAGGATTGATATTGAATATATTTCAAATAAAAGTAAAAAGAAACAATGCTAAATAAAATTAAGAACTTATTAGGCTTAGGCCAGAAAATTGATTTTGCTTTCCTAAAAAGGCAAGGCGCAACCGTGCTGGATGTGAGAAGCAACATTGAATTTGAAAGCGGGCATATTCCAGGATCTTTAAATATTCCTGTAGATCGGCTAAGTGCTTATATGAATCAACAGAAAGATAAAAATAAAATTATAGTTACCTGCTGCGCATCAGGTATGAGAAGTAAAAATGCAAAAAATATACTTTCTGTAAACGGCTTCAAAAATGTGTACAATGGAGGTGTATGGAGCAGTTTACAAAATAAACTCCAGTAAGTAATAATAATAAACAGCCTGCTGCAATTTGAATAGAAATGTTTCAGCAACAACTGATAACACTAATACTCATTCCTGAAATTTATCATAATCTTACCTTGGGCGATTTGCTAACTTGTATGCATACCTTCAAAACAGATATTACTATGAAGAAAACAATTTTCATTTTTATAATATCAACGCTTTTTACTTCTGTTGCCTTCGCACAGAATTACAATATTCAGAAACTCCCTCCTATAAGTGGTCCTAAGAATATATCGTACCAGTTAGAACATTCAAGTGAAGCTGTATATAGTATAAATGCAGGATTAGGAAATACTACTTATGTTTGGACAGTTCCAGCCGGTGTTCATGTTACAGAAGATAAAGGAACAAGTATAAAGATTACGTTTGATAAGGATTTTGTATATGGTGTTATTTCTGTAAAAATGAAAGACAAGAAGCATAATAATGTTGTCCGATATATCCGCATTGGTAATATGGAGAAATATAAAAATAATTTCACCTAATACATAAACGACTAATACTATAAGCCGATGGTAGTTCTATTTCGGATGCTGGCATTTTAAGAGATTTTGGTAAATGAATGCTGTTACTTTAAATATAAGAAACAAATGCTTGTGCAATAAATATGCTTTTCATAAACCCCGGGAATGGTTGTCGATTTAAAATAGTATTTGGATATTTGTGAATAAAAAATGAACCTTTTAAGAAAATAAATTTCAGTATATTTTTACAACAAACTTATATTGCATTTGCTACGCAGCTTCTAATTTATTACTAACCTCACTTTCATATTTCATTATATATCCATAATTATTTTCAGTGTTTTTTTCAGATCCAATAGCCAAACAGCTTTCTTTTCCTTTTTCATTTTGTTGAGATAGTGTAAGCTCACCAGGTTCATTCACTTTAATCCAGGATTTTTTCTGCCTGACCAATACTAAAACCGGTAGCCCGAAGTTTTGTTGGAAGAGTTGTTCAATACTTGCGACTTTATGGTCTTCCGCAATATCAATAAAACCTTCTTTTAGTCCTTTGTTTATCTCTCCAACATAACGGTTATGTAATACCATATTCATCCAGGATTCCGGTTCTGCCTTTACATTTGCAGAACGAAGAAATTCAATCTTAAGATATGGGAATTTTTTACTAAACGCCTTTTTTATAGTTCCTGTTTTGGTTGAATAATGCACAGCAATTTTCATAATTATTATTGTCTTTATTGAAAGGATGAATGGCAAAACAAATATCCATAGCTAATTCAACCTAAGCTGTCGTTGTATACTGAATAACCTGTAGTTTTTTTTCTAATAATATTCCCATCGCAATTAAAAAAATATAATTCTTTCCGAATTAGAAATTTTACTACAGTTCCTTAATTACATTACTACCCCTTCAAAATAAATTATGTCGCATTTTTGTGCTGTTTAAATAAAATTATCCAAAACCAAAAAATCTTATGAAGCCACAAAAATCTATTATCCTTACGACTTCTTCTTTTTTATTAAGCAGAAAAAATAGCATAGAAAGCAAGAAACTTCTTGCTTTATTGAGTAAGATGTTATGCTGCTGCTTCCTGCTATTTTTAAATTTACACTTGTCGGCAACAGGCAAATCTTTTAACAATGAATACAAAGAATTTGCAGATCCTGCTGGTACAGTAACAAATACATCTTTGTTTTCTTCGGGCGGTACAACTACAGGCACTAATTCAGTTTGCAATGGTATCAATACCGGTATTATTAATTTAAGCGGACAGTCCGGGTCTGTCATAAGATGGGAGCAATCTACAGATGTAGGTGTTACCTGGAACCCAATATCAAATACCGGAACCTCCCAGGTATATAATAACTTAACACAAACAACTAAATACAGGGCCGTAGTGCAAAACGGAGTTGCAACCCCTCTTTATTCAACAATAGCTACGATCACAGTTACACCTGTACCTTCTGCATCTATTAATTATGCAGGTAGCCCTTACTGTTCGAGTCTTGCCAGTGCTTCTGTTACAAGGACAGGTACTACAGGTGGTACATATTCTTCAACCAGTGGATTGACCATTAGTTCATCATCTGGAAAAATAACGATCTCAACAAGTACACCCGGAAGCTATATTGTTACTTATGCAATTGCCCCTACTGGTGGTTGTGGTAGTTTTACAACAACAGCTTCTATTACAATCACTGCAGCACCGGTTGCAGCTATAAGTTATTCAGGAAGTTCTTTTTGCAGCAATGCAAGTGTTGCAACAGTTACAAGAACCGGTACAGCAGGCGGCACTTTTAGTTCCACCAGTGGATTGGCCATTGATCCGGTAACAGGCGATATTACACCCGCAACAAGTACTCCTGGCAGTTATACGGTCCGTTATACAATTGTGGCAGCAGGAGGTTGTTCAGTATATACGGCAACAACTCCGGTAACAATAGGTATGGTGGCATCAGCTTCTATCAGTTATGCCGGCAGTCCTTATTGCGGCAATACATTAACTGCAACGGTTACACGAATCGGAACTGCAGGTGGTAATTATAGTTCCACGCCTGGATTATTCATTAATTCAATTACAGGTAAAATTACAATCGGTTCAAGTACCGCCGGCACTTATACTGTTACTTATACAATTGCTGCCAGTGGAGGTTGCGATGCTTTTTCAACAAGCACATCAATAACCATTTTTGAAAACCCTTCTGCAACGATCAGTTATGCGGGTAATCCGTACTGTTCCAATGGAGGCACAGCAACTGTTTCGAGAACCGGATCTGCAGGTGGCGTATACAGCTCAACTGCAGGATTAAGTATAAACCCATCAACAGGTGATATTAATTTAGATGCCAGTACTGTTGGTACTTATACCGTAAATTATACTGTTACTCCTTCGGGAGGGTGTACCATCTATACCAGGACAACATCTGTTACAATTTCTACTCCTTTGTCTGCAACCATTATTTATAACGGTAACCCTTATTGTTCTGATGGTGGTATTGCAACGGTGACAAGAACCGGTTCCGCTATTGGAACTTATAGTTCAGCAGCAGGATTAAACATTTCTTCTACTACAGGAAAAATCACTTTGGCAACAAGTGTGGCCGGTACTTATACGGTTAGTTATACGCTTATAAGTGGTGGCTGTACAACAATAGCTACTGCCCCGGTTACAATCAATGCAACGCCATCGGCAACCATTCATTATGACGGCAACTCTTTTTGCCCTTACGGAGGTATTGCAACGGTAACAAGAATTGGTACCGAAGGAGGTTTGTATAGTTCAACAAGCGGACTTGAAATAGACCCAGCGACAGGTGATATAACATTTGCAGCAAGCATCGCAGGAACGTATACCATTACCTATTCAATTGCTCCTGTTGATAATTGCCCGGGTTTTAGTACATCAACAATTATTACACTTTACAATCAGCCTATGCCTCCTGTAGCATTTGATCAGCAGGTATGTTCTAATGGCGATAATACGCAAACTCTGACAGCAACTGCAACAGGCGGTACAATCACCTGGTATGATGAAGCAGAAGCAGGCAATGTAGTAGCATCCCCGGTTCAAACAGGCGTAGGCACCGTTACTTATTATGCGGAAGCTTCGAATGGAGGTTGTATAAGCGCAGTAAGGAAAGCAGTAACGCTAACCATTAACGCTGCACCTGCAGCACCAGTTAGTAATGGCGACCAATCAGTTTGTTCAGATGGGAGCATTAGCCAAACGTTGACAGCAACAGCTTCTTCACCCGATGCAATAACATGGTATGATGCAGCAGCAGGAGGAAATATTATAATACCTCAACAGGTTGGACCAGGTTCAAATAGCTATTATGCGCAAGCGTCTAACGGTACCTGTAATAGCCCGGTTAGAACACAGGTTACATTAACAATAAACCCTGTGCTGGCAACACCTGGCCCGATTTCAGGTCTCCTTAATGTCTGCCCTATGATCGGTAGTGCCACACCAACAACCTATTCGATCAATCCAGTTGCAGGTGCCTCTTCTTATACCTGGCAAGTTCCTCTTGGTACAGCACTTATATCAGGCCAGGGAACAACAAGTATCCAGGTAACTTTTGATAACAGCTTCGCATACACGCATAGTATCTTTACAGTAATTGCAGAATCTAATTCATGCACCAGTGCAGCAAGTGAACTGGAAGTATTAAAAATTCTCCCGGGTATTGCGACTTCCATTAACGGCCCGGCAAATGTTTGTGAATTTATCGGCAGTACGGCAAATGCGGTTTATTCAGTTGATCCGGTTGAGAATGCCACTTCATATACCTGGACAGTTTCTGGTTCAGCATCAATAGTAAGCGGACAGGGTACAACAAATGTTGAAATAAGCTTTCTTGATTCATTCAACTATGGCAGCATCAAAGTAACCGCAAATTCAAATTGCGGAAACAGGGCGGCAAGATCACTCAGTATTTCCATTTATGCGCCTGCTACTCCAGGTTCGATCACGGGATTAAATAGTGTATGTTCATTTGTAGGAACCGGTACAACAGTTGGTTATTCAATACGGCCTGCACCAAATGCAGTATCATATTTATGGACAGTTCCAGATCATGTTACACTCATGAGTGGACAGGGAACTACCGATATAACGGTTACGTTTGATAGTGGTTATACTACTTCACTTATCAAGGTAAGGTCTGTTGGAAGTTGTGTTAGTAGTAATGACCGATCTCTTTTGGTGAATACACCTGCAGGTTTAAGGCCTGGCATTATTTCCGGGCCGGTCAATGCATGTGTATTCATTAATTCAGGCAATGAAGCCACTTATACAATAAAAAAAGTTTTAAATGCCGGCGCATATTTATGGTCAGTACCAACCGGTGCAACCATTACTTCGCACCCTGGAGGAAACAATGAAAATGACACCATCATTAAAGTCACTTATGATGATAGTTTTATAGCAGGTTCAAAGATTTCAGTGCAATCTATCAGTTGTATACCAGGTAACGCAAGAACGCTAACCATATCCCGTACGCTGCCTTCAAAACCAGGGTCGATAACAGGTTCAGTAAATGTTTGTGAATTCATGGCATCTGCGTCTAACCCTGGGGGTTTGCCAGTAACTTATACGATTCAAAAGTTTACTTCCGCTCAATCCTATATATGGACAGCGCCTGAACATGCAGCAATAACAAGACATCCTGCGGGAGCTGGAATCAACGATACAATTGTAGAAATTACATATGATTCAGATTTTGTACAAGGTACTTTATCAGTGGCTGTTGCCAATGGTTGCGGAGCTGGTATAGCAAGGACATTATCTGTAACAAGAGCCACACCAGGCTCAATAAGTAATATCCAGGTAACACAGGTTTCCACTTGTCCTGATAGAACCTACACGTACACGCTACTTGCAATGCCTTCGAATGCTACATCGATATTATGGACAATACCTGCTGATGGTATGCTCGTGTCAGGCCAGGGAACAATAAGCGTCACAATTTCTTATCCATCTGCAAAAATTACAGGAACTGTAACAGCCCGCGCTTATAATAATTGTTCGTTTGGAACTTTAAGAACGATGAACATTAACCTTCCTGTTTGTACGACTGAATTCGGCAGAATGATTACAGGTCCGGATAAAATAGCAGTACCTGCAATACAGGGTGAATTTAAAGCAAAAGTATTCCCGAATCCTGTTATAAGCGATTTCAAAATTGCAATTGTATCAGTGAGCCAGGAACCAATGTACATAAGAATAACGGATATGTTAGGAAATGAAATGAAAAGAATTGTTGCAGTATCAAAAGAAATAGTTGTTCATACGAACGATCTTAACAAAGGAACTTACCTGGTTGAAATAACACAAGGAAAAAATAAAACGGTTGAAAAATTTATAAAACTCTAGCACCAACTGTAAGTTAGAAAAAGGGCTGTTGAAAAACAGCCTTTTTTTTACCCCGAAAAAGTATGATTGCATCATTGTAGAATTAGAAATATACTTACGCTTTAATAGAAGTTTAACTATAGTTTTTATATAAATTCCTTTCCATATTTGCATGCCCTTATTTTGGGGTAAATCCTTATCCAAACCTAATAAAACCTTGTATGAAAAATCCTTACCTGAAAACCGCCTTATCAATGCAAACGGGTGAAAATGTTGAAAACACATGTAGTAATATCAAATTCATAAACTGTGGTAATCAGCCATCCGCTCCCTTTAGAAAAATGCTTTTAATGCCGATATTTTTCTTTTTCTTGCTCTTCAGTGAAATGGGATTTGGACAGAGCATCAGCAATTACAGTTTCGCCGCATCTGCTTCTTCATTTACTTCATTGTCCACACCTGTTAACCCTGCTTTATCAGGCGGCGATGTTGATGATGGTTATTTCAATGCGTTGCCAGTTGGCTTCGATTTTTGGTATATGGGTAACCGTTATACTACTGTGTCTGCCAGTACGAACGGTTGGTTAACTTTCGGTGCAAATATTACTGACCCCCTGTATATAAACAATCTTGCAAGTGGTGCGCAGCGACCTGTTGTTGCTCCCTTGTGGGATGATATTGATATCATAAGTGCTTCAAATTTCTCTTACAAAACAACAGGTTCTGCAGGAAGCAGGATATTTACTTTACAATGGCTGAATGTAAAATGGGATTATTCAGCTGCGGCAGCCCGATTATCCTTCCAGGCACGGATCTATGAGTCAACAGGAAAGATTGATTTTATTTACCAGCAGGTAGGAGCTACAGTACCCACCAACCCATCGGCTTCAATAGGTATTGCATCTACCTTAGCAGGAAGTGGGAATTACCTGTCATTGAACAATGCTTCTGCCACACCTACTGCTAATTCTAATACCGAAACTATTACGATCAATACAAGGCCGGCTAACGGTCAGCTATACACGTTTGCTCCCCCAATTCCCGCAATCCCAACTTCGCTGAGTTTTTCAGGAATTGGAAATACTGGGATGACTTTAAATTGGGTGGATAATGCAACCAATGAAAGAGGTTATGCAATATACATATCAACGGATGGAGGTGTTAGCTATAATTTTGTAAACCAGGTTGCCGCAAATACGACATCTTCCATTCAAACCGGGTTAACTTCGAACATAACCTATTTTTGGAAAGTATATGCAGTAAGTGAAGGAGGGTTGAGTACGGCAGTAGCAGGAAGCCAGGTTACAACCTGCACACCACCTGCAGCCCCAACCGTTAGCAGCCCGGTAAATTATTGTCTTGGAGGAACATCAATGCAACTTAGCGCTACAGGTAGCAACCTGCTTTGGACAACTGGCGGCGCAGGAACTGTAGGAGGCACGACTGCCCTGGCTACCACATCTTATGTAGATGGTAGTACTTATAACAACAAGAAAACAAATTTTACTACAAACAGTTCAAATATAACCATTACGAAAATTGACTATACTATTCCTGCATACCAGGCTGTAAATAATTTAGTACTTGCCATTTTTAATAGTTCAGGAACAATCATAGCAACGTCCTCTACTACTACAACACTAACCGCAGGTGCTTCAGCAGTAAAAGTTACAAATGTATTTAACTACAGCATTGCAGCATCGGGCAATTACAGTGTGGGCATTGCTTCGGGAACTGGCAATATCGGTAGTGATAATCCTTCTTATCCAATTACGGAATCAACCGGGATAGTAAATATTACAGGAGTAACTGTAACAGGTGTACGCTGTTTCAATAATATCCAGTTCGCTGGTATTATTTCGGCCACTGCACCTACACCTTCTACTACTACCGCCGGGCCTGTTAATTACTATGTAACGCAAACAACAGGAGGTTGTACAAGTGCTGCTGCAATAATTACAGTGAATGTTGCAACGCCAAATATGTCACAGGTGCCTTTGAACAACCGTATAGGATACTATCGTTTTGAAGGAAATGCAAATGATCTTGATGGTGCTAACAACGGGATATTGCAGGGTACACCGATTTCTGTTGTTGATAGGTATAATAATACAGGTAAAGCCTATTCATTCAATGGCAGCACGCAGTATATTTCTACCGCTAATGCTTATACGAACCCCGGGGACTTTACCATATCCATCTGGTTTAAAACAACATCTGTTACAGGCGGGAGATTAATTGGATTCGGGACTTTTCAATCTGGCCAAAGTGGCCAGTATGACCGCCATATTTATATGAACAATGCCGGGCAACTTTATTTTGGCGTTTACCCGGGTGCTGTTCATACTGTAAATTCGACAGCAACATACAATGACGGTACCTGGCACAATGCCACTGCCACATTATCTCCTTCAGCAGGTATGGTATTATATGCCGATGGCGCACAGGTTGCAGCAGATCCATTAACTACTACAGCCGAAAACTATACTGGTTACTGGAGGATTGGGTATGACAATAATGGCGGCTGGACCTCGCAACCCTCCAATTTTTATTTTACCGGAAACCTGGATGATGCTATTATTTATCAACGGGCATTGAGCAGTACAGAAGTTAATACCTTATATAATTCACCGGATGGTGCAGGAAACAACGGACCCGTATGTTCAGGGTCATCATTGGGACTTTCTGCAATCACAATACCTGGCGCCAGTTATTCCTGGACAGGCCCTGGGGCGTTTACCTCTGGTCAGCAAAATCCATCATTGACATATACTGCCGCTAATGCAGGTACATACACATTGCAGGTAACCGTTGCCGGTTGTAGCGCTACTGCATATACAAATGTAGTTTCCAGTACCAATGCAGGACAATGGACCGGGAATATCAGTACGGATTGGGCAGTGCCAGGGAACTGGTGTAATGCAGCTGTACCTACCGCTGCAACAAATGTGGTAATAGCAACTGGGGCATCAAGGATGCCTTCGATTACAACAAGTGTTTTTTGTAACAATCTTACTATAGGTACCGGCGCAACTTTAACAACTACTGCTACCGGGACTTTAAATATTGCAGGAACAATCACCAATAGCGGAACAATGGCCAATAATGGAAATACTGTATTCAGTGGTTCCGTGCAACAAACCTTTTCGGGCGTAAGCAGCTTTAATAACATTACTATAAGTAATGCTGCGGGACTTCTTTTACCTGCAGCTATAGTAGTAAATAATAATCTTACCATAAGCGCAGGAACATTGAATGCCAATAATTTTTCAATATCTGTTGCGGGTAACTGGATCAACAATGTTTCTGCAACTGCCTTTACAGCCGGAACATCGGGTGTTACATTCAATGGTAGTGGCTCACAGTCAATCGGGGGTACCGCAGTCACTGGATTTAATAACATAACGATATTAAATACTTCGGGCACTGTTGCACTGGGGATAAATGCAAATATTGCAGGCAACCTTACGGTTACTTCCGGTACTTTTGATCTTGGAACGTTTACTGCCAACCGTACAGCATCAGGAGGTGTACTAACGGTATCCAACAACGCCGTACTAAAGATCGGAGGAACAAATACTTTCCCGGTTAATTATACTACCAATACATTGGTCGTTGCCAGTACCGTTGAATATTCCGGAACAAATCAAACTGTTGCAAGCAAAACATATGGTAATCTAAAATTGACCAGCTCAACCGGGTCTGTTGTTAAAACACTCCCGGCCGTACAATTAACAGTAGTTGGTGATTTTATCTGTTCAATGGGCACCGGTACTGCAGTTTCGGTAACCGCTTCTGCTGGTCTAAATGTAAGCGGAAACGTTTCTATCGGAGCATCTACAACATTTAATGGGAGTAGCTTTTTTCATAGTATTTCAGGCAACTGGACCAATGACGGAACTTTTAACGGCAGTACCGGTACCGTAAACTTCACAGGCTCCGGCTCGGTTGTAAGTGGCTCCGGTTCACAAAATTTCAATAACCTGACTGTAGCAGGTTCGCAGGTAAGCTTTACAGGTAGTGCAATAACCATGAGTGGAAACCTTGTAACAACCGGATCGGGTTCTTTCAGCCAGGCACCGGGTGGGACATTAACAATGACGGGCACCTCAAAAGCCATTAGCGGTACAGGAATATCGCTGAATAATCTTTCCATCACCGGTACAATAAATACAACAGCATCTTTAAACCTGGCGGGAAATTTATCTGTAACAGGAAGTTTTATAGCAACCGCTGGTACAGTCGCCATGAGTGGTACTTCTAAAACAATTTCAGGTGCAGGAACAAAATCTTTTAGTACGATTTTTTTTTCAGGGACTATTAGTACAGATGCGAATTTTGCTGTTTCTTCAGGTATAACGGTTAGCGGTAGCCTTGCAGCTTCTGCGGGAACAGCAACTTTTACAGGTACATCTACATTGAGCGGAACCGCCAATCTATTTAATGTAAACGTCAATGGAACTTCATTGCAGTTGTCGGCTAGTTCGGTGTTGGGAATTGCAAATGCAATGACAATAACATCCGGAACACTGAATGTAACATCATCGGCACCAAATACAGTTAATTTCAATGGAACAGGATCCCAGAATATAAATGCAATTACTTATTGCAGGCTTATATTGTCTAATGGCAATACAAAAAATGCATCTGGTAATATAACTACAAACGATGATCTTACTATTGGAAGCAATACAAGTTTTAATGCATCTTCCTATACCATTACTATATATCGTAATTGGATAAATAGCGGAATTTTTGTTCCCGCCACAAGCACCATTGCATTTGTAGGGCCGGCAACATCGACAGTTACTGGTGTTACCACATTTAATGTACTTACCAGCAATACAACTGGCGCAACAACGCAATTGATCTTAAATGATAATGTTTCTGCTGCAACTGTAAATATGACCAATGGTATCATAACAACAGGAGCCGACACCATTACGATAACAGGCTCCAGGACTGGTAATGGTTATATATACGGACATATCCGTCGTACCCACAGCTTTACTACCGGTGTGGCATATGCGTTTGAAGGGCCCAATAATACGATAACATTCTCTGCCGTTTCATCAGTCGGCAGTGTTATTGTATCTGTTGTACAAGGATCAATCACAGATTTCCCTTACGGGAGTGCAATCAGCAGGGTATATGATATCAATATTCCAACAGGCACTTATACGGCAACCCTTCGCCTGCATTATGAGGATGCTGAATTGAATGGAAATGCTGAGTCGGCTATGGCGTTGTGGAACTATGACAATAGCCTGGGCTGGATACCTGTTGGCAAAAGTGCTAACAGCAGCACATTGAATTATGTAGAACAAACAGGAATAACGAATATGAGTAATCGCTGGACCTGTTCATTCAACCCAAATGTAGTTTTATGGAATGGCAGTGTAAGTGCTGATTGGAATACTGCAGCCAACTGGAGTGTATATGTTGGTACAGGCTCTACACCTCCATCTTCTTCGGATGTAGTTGTATTGGGGGGAACAGCCTTTAATTATCAACCCACTATCAGTTCGGCTGTAACTGTTAAAAACATTGTTTTCGGAACAGCACAGGCAGTTAATCTTTCGATGGCATCCGGCGGCTCACTTGTTAGTGGTGATGTTATAGGCTTATGGAGCAGTAATGTTACTCATTCTATCAATACAAATAGCCAGTCAATAAATATTAATGGTAGCATGACATTGAGTGATGGAACAAACGGGCATGCAATTGATCTCAACATAGGATCAGGTACGGTAGTCATTACAGGTTCACTTGTTGAAACAGGAGGAGCGAATGTTCATTTTACCGGAGCGGGAACATTAAGTATTGAAGGTGATTTTATTTATAATAGTGGGACATTTACCGCCGGCACAGGTACAGTATCGTATAATGGTTCTGAAAACCAGGAAGTGGCCCATGTTAATTATAATAATTTTATTATTAATAAGCCCGGGGGGATTGCTACTATAAATAGTAATGTAAATATTGGTGGTAACCTTTCCATTATTTCCGGCGAGCTGGACAATGCTTCTACTACCAGTATATCCGGGAATGTTACTATTACTTCTGTTTCAATATTACACAATCTCGGCATTTTGCATGTTGGAGGGAATTGGGTCAACAATGGCACTTTCAATGGTTCGGGTATCAACGTGATCTTTGATGGCGGTGGAACACAAACAATATCGCCAACTACTTTTAATAATTTTACCATTAATAAACCCGTTGGTACAAGTGCAGTACTTACAGGTGATATTATAATTAATGGTGACTTAACAGTTACATCAGGTACTCTGGATGTTAAAACATTTTATTGTGACAGGAGTGTGCAGGGAGGGGCCCTTACGCTGGATGATTCATCCACATTTATTATTGGAGGTAATAATGCGCCCGTTAATTTTACCGGCGGGGGGCTGTCGTATTCCAGTACCGTTATCGCTAATGGAACGATATCCCAACTGGTGTATGGTAATGACTTTGGTAATCTTATTTTAAGAAATTCCGGGGCAAAAACTTTGATCACGCCCATTACAGTTCATGGTGATCTAACGATTGAAAGCGGCTCTAATTTCGATGCAGGTTCTCAAACCATTACTTTGATAGGTAACTGGGTAAATAACGGCAGTTTTACAGCATCCGGCAGTACCGTTCTTTTAAATGGTACCGGGAAAAACGTTTCCGGTATTACAAGTTTTAATAAGGTAACCGTTACCGGTAGTTATACAAACCTTTCAGATTTAACTTACAATGACCTGCTTCACATAACCAATACGGGGTCCCTGAGCTCAGGAACCGGTATATTTACAATATTAAATGGTGACCTGATCAATAACGGAGTACTATACACGCTGGGAACAACAACTTTTACAGGGAATATTTTACAAACTTTGAGTTTGATAAATGCAGTACAAACGGTAGCTTTGATCGTAAATTTTAATGGAACTGTTTCCCCTGTTCTATATTCCAGCACAACGCCCCAATTCGGATACCTGAATATCAATAATAAAGGTGGTGTTAATCCAAGTGTTGGATGGACTATATTGTATTCTTTAACGGTAGGAAGCGGGGCTTCATTCAATGGAGGCGTTTCTACGCATAATATCTTAGGATCTTTAACAAATAATGGAACAATCACAAGTAGCGGAATTCTAAATTTTACTCCCACTTCAGCTGTTACCATTAATTTCGGAAATAATTTTACAAGTACCGGGAGGGTTAATTTTGCCGGAACTGGAGCAATGACATTAGCTGGTAACCCGGCTTCATTCCGCACTATAAATATTACCAATAATAATTCATCCGGTGTTACACCATCATCCGACTGGACCTTAACCAACAACCTTTCAATAAATGCCGGCGCAATATTAAATGCTGGCAATCATAATTACTCAATAGCGGGGAATATTGTAAATAGCGGAACCATTAACAGTGCAACTTCGGCATTCATATTAAATGGCAGCACCCAACAGGATATTTATAGCACATCTTCTTTTAATAATATTGGTATCAATAAAACAGGTGGGATATTAACTATATCGTCTGATGTAACTGCAACCGGAATATTGAATTTCATTTCGGGAAATATACAGACAGGAAACCAAAGTATTGTAATTGCATCGGCAGGAAATGTTAGCGGAGCTTCCTCCGGAACAGGTTGGGTAAACGGTAAATTGAAAAAGTATTTACCAACCGGCGCTGTCAGTAAAATATTTGAAGTAGGCGATTCGGTAAACTTTACGCCTGTTAACATCGCATTTGCACAGATAACAACTGCAGGCAGTCTTACGGTAAGCAGCACTGCAGGAGATCATCCACAAATAAGTAATTCCAGTATTAATTCCAATCTGTCGGTCAACAGGTTCTGGACGTTGACAAATAACGGTGTGGTTTACACGAATTACAATGCTCGTTTTAATTTTATTCCTTCTGACATGGATGCAGGCGCTTCTACAACTTCTTTTGGAGTGGAAGCGTACAATGGAGCCTGGACAAGGTTGAATGAAGATTCTTCCAATGCAACAAATATCAAAGTGGTAAATGTTTCATCCATGGGTGATTTTGCCATTGGTGAAATATGTAATAAAAATACGGCAATATCTTACAGTGCAGGTACGTATTGTGCAGGAGCCGGAACCGCAAATGTGACACTTAGCGGCAATGCAGGTGGATTATTTACATCTACTGTGGGCCTTTCAATTGATGCTGCCACGGGTGCAGTTGATCTTGCAGCAAGTACGCCTGGCAGTTATATTGTGAATTACAAGATAGATTCTACAGGAGGTTGTTCAACATTTTATACAGATGCTTCAATTGTTGTATCAGCTTTGCCTGCAGCAACCATCGCTTATAACGGGTCTCCTTATTGTATAAACAGCGGATCTGCTTTTGTTTCCTTTTCCGGCACAACAGGAGGAGTTTATACATCAACCACAGGTTTGTCTGTCAATGCGATTACAGGCGAAATAGATATTGCTGCAAGCAGTGTTGGGACTTACACGGTTACTTATACTGTTGCTGCGGCATTTGGTTGCGCTTCATTTTCTACAACAGCGAATTTAACGATTGTAAATACCGGAACATGGACAGGTGCAGTTAATAATGACTGGGGCAATGCAGGCAACTGGCTTTGTGGAGCAATACCTGATACATCAACCAATGTCAGTATACAGTCAGGGTTAGCCGCTTATCCTTTGATAACAACAGTGAAAGCAATCCATAATCTTACCATCATGAGTGGTGGATCAATAACAATTGCTTCGGGTAACCTACAGATTGGTGGAAGTATCAATAATTCAGGAACATTCAATACAGCAGCAGGTACTGTCGAGCTGAATGGCAATTCAACACAAACCATTTATCCAAATACATTTAGTAATAATACAATCATGAACCTTATAATATCAAACAATGTAACACTTGCAGGAGAAGATACTTTAACAGGAACCTTGTATTTTGGTGCGAACAATAAAACGTTTAACACTGGCGATTTTCTCACATTGAAATCAACATCAGCCAGTACAGCGAGAATTGACGATATTACCAACGCTGGTATGTACAGTGGCAATACGATTAACGGTAAAGTTAATATTGAACGCTATATTCCGCTTAGAAAAGCATGGCGCTTAATGAGTGCGCCGGTTGAAGGAGCAACAGCTCCAACCATCCATGCCGCCTGGCAGGAAAACTCAACTACCGCTTCCGCATACCCGAATCCAACTCCCGGGTATGGCGTTGATATCACGGGTGGAAGCGTAGCCAATGGTTTCGACCAGAGTATAAATAATGCAGCTTCAATAAAAGTTTACAACAATGCAACAAATGGTTTTACGGCCCTTCCTTCTGTTCCCGGAACGAACAGGCCCATTTCTGATTACCCGGGCTATTTCCTTTATGTGAGGGGTGACAGGAGCATTGACCTTATGCAAGGAGCCAACGCAGCCACAACTTTTACCACCGTGCGTATGAAAGGTGAAGTAAAAATGGGAACACAACAGGTAAATGTCTATCCAACAAATTGTACCGTACTGGGTAACCCTTACGCATCCGCAATCAATTTTCAAACACTTGACCGGACTAACGTAAAAAATGCCTTTTACAGGTGGGATCCTATGCTTGCCGGGAATTTCGGGTTGGGTGCTTATGTTGCTTTTATCTGGAACAGTCAAACAGGCACTTATGATGCAACTGCTTCAGCAAGTTCTCTTACACAATACATACCAAGTGGTGAAGCCATTCTTGTTCAATCTGCTGATGGTGTGAGCACAGGAAGGATCGATATTAAAGAATCTGATAAGAGTGCAAATGGTGGGGGACAATCATTCAACCGTTCTTCAGGTCCGTTGCAACAAGTGCGTGTAAACCTGTTTGCAATAAATGCAGATAGTAGCGCTGCATTGCTTGATGGAATACTTACAACCTATTCAGATTTTAATAGCAATGCCGTTGACCAGGATGATGCCAAAAAAATGTTCGGAAGCAATGAAAGTATCAATTTAAACAGGAATGCCAATACCATCGCAATTGAAAGAAGAAAAACAATTACAACACCTGATACAAGTTTCATAAACCTTTATCAAATGAAACGTCAGCCATATCGCCTGGAAATCAAAACGGATAATATGGATCATTCCGGTTTAATAGCTGTACTTAAAGACAGTTATTCGGCCACAAATAATGATATGTTACTCGATTTGAATGGTACGAGTTATGTTGATCTTGTTATCAATTCTGATCCGGCGTCTTATAATATAAACAGGTTTAGCATTGTATTTAAATTGTTAGCACCCGTGCCTGTAACTTTTAGAAACATTAAGGCATACCAGCATGAAAAGGATATTGCTGTAGAATGGACTACAGAAAATGAGGTTAACATTAACCGTTATGAAGTAGAAAAATCTGCAGATGGCAGAACCTTTGCAAAAATAAATACGACAAAAGCAATCGGATCGAATGGAGGAGCGGCACTTTACCAGATACCTGATCACAATCCATTTGAAGGTAATAATTTCTACCGCATTCGTTCTGTTTCTAGTGATGGCAATGGTAGTTACAGTAATATTGTAAAAGTAAATATGGGAAATAAAAAATATGACCCCGCTATACTGGTCTATCCCAATCCTGTTAAGGGTAACACTATTTTGCTACAACTGAATAATGTTCCGGAAGGAAGCTACATCCTGCAATTATACAATGAAACTGGGCAAATGGTTTCGATAAAAACCATTCAACACATGGATAACACAAATTCTGAATCCCTGGAAATGAAATATGAGTTTCCAATTGGAAAATATGAATTGAAATTATCAGGAGCGGGATTACAAATAGTAACTTCTGTTTTCAAAAAATAAACAGCATTCTTCTTAGAAAAATAGCCACTTTAAGAAGTGGCTATTTTTTTATATAAAATATTTCAATAACGACTAAACGCAATAATAAATTATAATTAGAAAACCTTAATTGATTTAAGGGCATCTCTGAAAAACTGCCTGGAAATTAAAGGTAAGGTACAAAAAAAGAATAGGTTTTTAGAGATGCACTTATCATTTGTTAATTAAAGAACCTGCTATAAAGATCAATTTTTGATGCTCAAACAAAACGAAAAAAAAGGGGGACTGTAATTTTACATATTAAAAGCACTGGAAAGTTCTTTTAATTCCAATAAATTACTCACGCTCAATTTTTCAAATATCCTGGCTTTATGTGTTCCGACAGTAGAAACGCCAAGATTTAATGATTTAGAAATTTCACTTATGGTTATTCCTGATAATAGCAGGGAAGTAATTTCAAATTCTCTTTGTGAAAGTTTTTCGAATGGGTTACCAGGTTTACCTGAAAAAGAATCAGCGATGATGGAACTGGCAAGTTCTTCACTGATATAATTCCTGTCATTAAGAATAAGGTTTATTGCTTTTTTAACTTCGTCTAAACCAGCTTCTTTTGAAAGAAAGCCTTTTGCACCTGCTTTTAAAAAACGTTTCGCATAGATTTTTTCGGAACTCATTGAAAAAATAAGGACTTTAGTTCCGGGATATTTTATATGAATATATTCCATCAGTCCAAGCGAGTCTGTCTTTGGCATCTGCACATCCATCATGATAAAATCATAGTTGGTCTGCTTTAATTTTTCTACCGCATTATCTCCATCTCCGGCCTCATCAATTTCACAAGGGTTAAAAATTTCCAGCAAAAGTCCTTTTATGCCTGACCTTACCACAACATGATCATCAATCAATAAAAATTTTTTCATACGTTCGATAAATTTTGTGCTGCTTTAGGCTTAAAAACACATTCCTTAAAAATAGGATTTTTTCTACACAGTACCAACCTTTTTGACTACTGTAAACGAATTCATTTACCTGACATTTGTGTTATGAATTTATTCAGGAGCAGTTACTGATTTTGCGAAAATAAAAAATCATAATGCTGTACCTGTAAAACTGAATGGCCTTGTAACCTCTGATAAACCCCGAAATAAAGATCAATTCGTGTAAGCCTCTCCACGGGCTTACGCGATTTCTTTGATTGTAAATTATCATAAGGTGCAAAATTAATTATAAAACCTACCCTTATGAGAAAAAGCCTTGTTACTTGCTGGCTTGTTGCAATATTTGCGTCAATATTTTTTTTGTTTTGGCGCAATGAATGGAAATACAGTTTGCCTACTCCCATTCCTTCAAATTATAAGATTGTTGAAACCGGAACCCTGATGCCTGTTTCCAGATGGATAAACAAGGAACACAGCAAGCCCGTATTTTTCCATTTTTTCAATCCTGATTGTCCTTGTTCCCGTTTCAATATTGCTCATTTTAAAACGTTGATGAATAATTATAGCGGCAAAATAGATTTTTATGTAGTTGTTGTATCTAAAGATAAAAATTATGCGGAAAAGGATATTCGTGAAAAATATAATTTATCTATACCCGTTTTGTTTGATCTGTCAATAGCTACATATTGCGGCGTTTACTCTACACCGCAAGCAGTGCTTATTGATAAAGAGAATAAATTATATTATAGGGGCAATTATAATAAAAGCCGTTATTGCACAGAAAAAAACAGCGATTATGCAAAGCTTGCTATCGATTCATTAATTCAACAACAGCAAAATCCAACGTTTCCGCTGACTGCCACAAAAAGTTATGGTTGCAGTTTGCCCGGATGTAGCAAATAATCAGAAAACCACCCTTATGAAAGAAAAACAAATCGGGATATTTATCCATGAAGCCAAGCAACAATCAGATAAACTAATTAATTATTTTCTTACCGCATTTTTTTTGATCGGTCTATTTTTTGCAAGAAGCTATGATACCTGGCTGATTGCTTTTGGTGTAGGCGGATTGTGCCTGATTGCTTATTATTCTGCAAAATTATTTCTTTCCGAATCTATACTTTACCAGTATGTACTGGCAACGGTGCTGGGTGTTTTTATGGCCCAGTTTATTTACCAGATGCATGGTTTATTCGAGATGCATTTTTTTGCTTTTATAGCAAGTGCAATTCTTATAACCTATCGAAACTGGAAATTGCAAATTCCTTTAGCCGTTGTTGTTATTATTCACCATGCTGTTTTTGGATACCTCCAGTTTGTTGGTTTTGAAAAGGTTTATTTTACACAGGTAGAATATATGCCATTTGAAACCCTTATCATACACGGAGCATTGTCAATGGTTATTTTTCTACTTTGCGGATTATGGTCGTACAATATTAAGAAATCAGGGGAAAGGCAAATTGAGCAAAGTTTTGAAATTGGAAAATTGCAAGAAGCCAATAAGCAAAAGGAAGCATTGATAGCGATGAGTGAAAATCTTAAGCTAAGCAATCTTCGTCTAAAGGAAACGAGTAGAGAGTTAAAAACAATATTCAATACGATTGATGAGGTGCTTTTTTCAGTGGATGTAGAAAATGAACGCCTGCTACAGGTTTCGCCGGCTTGTGAAAAAATATTTGGTTATCCGGCAACGTTTTTTATGTCATACAACCATCTTTGGTTATCTGTGATCCACCCTCTTGATAGAATTAAAATAAAAGAAAATGATAAAATATTAAGTGAAGGGCTAACGGTTGTTAACCAGTACCGTATCATTCATAAAGATAAAAGCATCCGCTGGGTGGAAGCTAAAATAATTCCTTCGTTTGACCGTAATGGTAAGTTGGTAAGAAAGGATGGAATTATTAAAGACATCTCTCAAAAAAAACTGGCAGAGCAAGTTCTTCGCGAAAGTTGCGAAAGAAAAATAGTTGGTGAAAGATTAATGAAAACGGCTGAGCACCTGGCCCGGTTTGGAAGCTGGCAATTTGATGTTGAGAAGAAACTGGTAAACTGGTCAGACGGGGCATTTCGCTTATATGGGTATAAGCCGGGCGAATATGAACCTTCCTACAAATTGTTTTTACAACATGTTCACCCTGAAGATCTGGACATGGTTAAAGCACAACTGGCAAATGCGTGGGAAAACCTGAATTTTCAAAAACTTTGTTTCAGGATCATCGACCGCAATAACAAATTAAAATACCTGCAGGCTGAATTAATGATTGAAAGAAATATCGACGGTCTGCCCATAAAAATAATCGGCTTTAAACAGGATGTAACAGAAAAGATAATGCTAGAGCAGATTCTTGCAGCCGAAAGGCTTTGCAGGCAGCAGGAAATTACGGAAGCTGCGATAACTGCACAGGAAGAAGAGCGTTCATTTCTTGGAGAAGAGTTGCATGATAATATTAATCCTATCCTGGCTACTGTTAAACTTTACATTGATTGTGCTATAACAGATGAAAACAGGCGCATTACACTGATGAGGGATGCCAAAGGATTTGTTACAACAGCAATGAATGAAATCAGAAACCTTTCCAAATCAGTACTGCCGCCGTCATTGGGAGAAGTGGGATTAATCGCTTCTTTAAATGACCTGGTAGAAAATATAGAGCGTGTAAATGACATGCATTTTGTTCTGCACTGCGAAGAAATTGATGAAAATTCACTAAGTGAAAAACTAACACTATCGATTTACAGGATCGTGCAGGAGCAAGTGAATAATATTTTGAAATATGCTCAAGCTAAAAATGTTACGATCATGCTTAAGGTGAAAGGGAATTTATTAAAGCTTAATATTAAAGATGACGGGATCGGGTTTGATACAACATTAAAAAGAAATGGAGTTGGTTTTCAAAACATCATCAGCAGGGCAGGGTTATTCAAAGGAGAAGTTTTAATTAACTCGGCACCCGGAAAAGGCTGTGAATTAGTGGTTGATTTTATAAATGAAGTGATGCCCGTTATGAATAATTTTGCAAAAGCCAGTTAATAGATGCAGGATACAGGAGTCAATATTTAGGCATTTTATTATTATCTATTATTAATTAACTATTCTAAGGATCTCCACCATTAGAAATAAATCTATAGTGCTTCGTATTCTGTCTATTAACTTTTCAGTATTCCTCTATATTATTAAAATTTATAGTGAATTACTTTTGTGATATCCTAAATAAACAAACCCGGTTTTAAATCCTTACTATGAAAACCAACCACAGAAAATTATCTTATGTTCCTGGCATCGGCGTTTTATTGTTAATGCTCATGCTGACAACTGCAAGTGCACAAATTTGCAGCGTCAATGCCGGGCTGGATAAAATAATTTGTATTACACAACAACCTTTGTTATTGAATGGAACCGTTGGTAGTACACAGGCGTCAGTTCCTCCGGAATATCAATGGACAAAATTGACCGGGCCTTCGGGCATCATAACATCTCCCAACACACTTAATACAACCGTAACAGGGTTAACACCCGGTAATTATGTTTTTCAATTATCAAATAAATGTATTGATGGATTTTTGGCAAAAGACATTGTGTCAATAACGGTATTACCGGAACCTCAAACGGCTGTTGCAGGTCCGGATATGTTTTTTTGTTATAACTCAGCAGTGCAACTTTCCGGAAATATCATTGCTTCTCCTTGTGTGGGAACATGGACCGTTATGCCTGAAGGAGGAACATTTACTCCAAATCAAAATGATCCCCATGCGATTTATAACTCACTACCATTGGCGGGTGTACGAAAAATTATATGGACAATATCTAATGGTGCCTGTCAAAATGCAGATACACTCCGGGTCGTTTTTTCAGAGGCTGTAACACCCGTTTCAGCAGGATATGATACTACTTTATCCTGTAAAGGAAAATGTTGGGTTTTAAAAGCTTCCTATCCAGGTTATGCACCTCAGCATGGTTTATGGACACTTGTTTCTGGCCCTAATACGCCAACGTTTTCAGATCCTTCCAGTGCCAACAGTAAGGTTTGTAATCTTCTGCCAGGCATTTATCGTTTTCGCTGGACCGTTAGTGGACCTTGTATAAATGATTCGGATGATGTTACAATTACCTTGGCTAATATAAAAGAACCGCCAGTTTCTTTTGGCGACATGAACTATAATGATTTTTGCGAGAGCCCATCAGTAACAAGCCAGGTACTGACAGGAGCACCTCCTATAATGGGGGATGTAGTTAGCTGGGTGCAAACAGGTGGAGGATCTACGGCAACATTTAATCCGGATAATCACCAGGCTTCGGTTATGGTTGATAATCTTACCGGTACTTTTCCTTATACATTTGAATTTACACAAACCAATCTGGCCGGATGTACTTTCGTAACCAAACATACTGTTTACAGGTCGCAGTTTATAACAGGGCTTACTGACCCTGCTGACCAGCAACTCTCTTGTGATGTAACAGGCACAACATTCAATATATCATTCGATAAAATAAGTACGGTAAGCAGCAGTATTACGAGAAAAGCAACATTTATTTCCGGACCCATTGATACAGGAAAAATTCAGTTCACTGGTTCTGCTGTAACAGGACTTACCATAACAGATACCTGGACGCTAAATAACTTAACGGCCCCAGGCACTTATATATACAGGGTTGAATATAGTACCGCCTGTGGTAGTACAACACAGGATATTTCAATTACAGTTTCAAGAACGCCGGGATCAGTAAATGCAGGTAGTGATATTGTGTTGCCTTGCCAAAGCTTAAGCGTAGGGCCAGTAGGCTCTGTCAATATTCCTGGTAGCTATACATGGACACAGGTAACGGGGCCATCAAACGCTGAGATAACGGATCCGGCTACACTAAGTCCTTCTTTATCGGGTTTGGTACAGGGTATTTATACAATTCAGTTAAGTAGCTGGGGTGGTAATGCATGCCCATTGAAAACAGATAATATGAATATTACAGTTACACAATTACCGCCGGCGATAGCAATAATACATGCAGATACAGCAATTTGTGCGGGCAGTTACCAGTTGGGAGCGAATGTTCCATTATCCACGGAAACGGGTTCGTGGACCGTTACACCATCCGCAGGAGTCAGCTTTTATCCGGATTCAACAAAGCCAAATGCTATCGTTACCGGCCTGGAGCCTGAAACTGTATATACATTCACCTGGACTATAAATAATGTTTGCGGCAGCGTCTCTGCTTCACAGGTAGTGACTACCGGAGCCTTTTTTTCTCCACCGGTACCAAATGCCGGAGATGATCTTTGTGAAGAATATGGAACACATACAATAACGCTTTTCGGAAGCGACCCAGGCACTTCTGGTATAACCTGGACAGCGTTATCACCTGGTTCATCCATAGTATCCACAAACACACAGGCTACGCAAGCAATATTCGACGGAGGAAGTGGAAGCTATCTTTTTGAATACGCTTTTAGTAGCCCAGGTTGTGCTGCTAAAAAAGATTTAGTGATGATTACCATCAAAAGTAATATAATAATTAATGCAGGCGCTGATATCAATATATGTGCGGCCAGTCTTCCGGCTTCTGCAAATCTGCATGCAACTGTTATTCATCCTTTGCCTCTTTTCACAGCTACCTGGTCGCAACTTTCCGGTCCATCAATAGCTCTAATTGCTTCACCTACAAATCGAAATAGTACTATTACCAATTTAGTTCCCGGGATTTACCAGTTTGAATACAGCCAATTACAAGGGAATGGCTGCGAACAAAATGCAGATACTATATTAGTAGTTGTTTCAGCTTCTCCATCAGATGCCGACGCAGGGCCGGATCAATCTATTTGTAATGTAATGCCCGGCACAATTGTAACACATGCTGCAGTTTCGCCAAATGTGGGAGAAGGATACTGGGAAGTAATTTCAGCCCCTCCCGGCAGTTCGACAGCATTATTTTCTAACCAGCATTTAGCCACATCAACTATAAGTAATTTAACCCAGGGAATTTATCATTTACGCTGGACCGTTACTAACGGAGCTGGATGCCAGGATAAAACGGATGACATGGATATCCTGGTTAATGCTGCTGCAAATGCAGGCATTGACATATCAGGATGTAATGCTGCAAATATTCAATTAACGGGAAGTCCTAATACAAATGGAACATGGAGTATTGTTTCAGGACCTCCGGGAGCAAGTATTATGACTAATTCCGGCAATACGGCAATTGTTTCAGGACTTATTACTGCCACTGTTCCTACAGTTTATGTATTTAAATATTCACTGCCCGATTTGGATGCCTGTGGGAGCACAATTGATAATATGGTGTTCACCAATTATCCTCCACCATCGCAGGCAAATGGAGGACCTGATAAAATATTATGTTTTGATGACATAACGGTTAGGATTACTGGCAATAATCCATCTTCCGGAAAAGGTAGTTGGATGTGGCAAAGTGGCCCGAACATTCCTTCTCCTGGTTTATCGAATACCAGTTCTATTGATACTTCGTTGAATAATCTTATTCCTGGTATTTATGTTTATCAATACCGGGTAAATACAAATGGCGCATGTACAGCATCCGTCGATAATGTTCAAATAGTAAAATTGACAAAAGCAAACGCCGGGACAGATTCCAGGACATGTAATGTTTCAACAATCTATCTCAACGCTAATGTGCCGCTTTTAGGCCAGGGAACCTGGTCATATATAAGTGGCCCATTGGCGCCCGGCACTATTCTTTTTTCAAATATCCATGATCCATCAAGTTCAGCTACCGGGCTTATAGCCGGTACTTATATTTTCCGGTGGAATTTATCAGCGACAGGAACCTGTATTGCAAACTTTGATGATGTACAGGTAATCATTGATCCCGCAGTTCCTTTTGTTGATGCAGGAGCCAGTCAGGCTTTTTGCCAGGGAACAGCTATTCCTTTTACCATTGGTTCAAATGCGATACCGGGAATTACATATAGTTGGTCGCCGGTAGCATTATTAAGCAATCCAAATATTGCCCAACCCATTTTCTCGGGAATAAACAACACCGGAAATTTCATTTACACATTAAAAGCAAGTATCGGCTCATGTGAAAGTTATTCAACGATCAACATACATGTTAATCCTGCTCCATTTGCCAATATTGAAATAACAGAAGGAGGTTGTGCTGCAAACTTTATAGCTTCTTCTCCAGGAGCCGGTGTGAATGATCCGGTCTATAACTGGAATTTTGGTAATAACGTTAATCCTGGAACTGCATCAGGTCCTGGGCCCCATCATGTAGTATTTTCTAACAGTGGCACAAGAAATATTATGCTTGATATTATTTCTGCTGATGGTTGCAGCAACTCAACCTCAGTAAATTATTATCCACTGTGTGTACTTCCAGTTAAACTCCTTTCATTTGATGCTGTTTGGAAAAAAAATTATGCTGACATTTCATGGCTGTTGGAAAATGCGATCAACTTTAGCCACTTTGAACTGGAAAGAAGTTATGATGGGACCTCATTCAGTTCTTTACAAGAAATAAATTACTATAGTAATCAAAAAAACTATAATTATCCTGACAGAACTGTAAATAATTTAACCAATACGGAAGTTTTTTACAGGCTAAAACTGCTCGACAATAATAATGAATTTTCTTATTCACCTGTAAGATCAATTAAATTTCGGCAGGATGAAAATATCAGCATATGGCCAAATCCATTTAATGACAGGATCAGCATTAAGTTCAAATCGCCGGGTACGGGTAGTAATGTTCTTATAAAAATCTATAACGCCACAGGGGCAATGATCATGAATAAAAAAATGAACCTGGCCCAGAATAATAATTTTATTGAAATTAATAATCTTACAAGGCTGGCAACAGGCTTCTATACTTTACAAATCATTACTGAAGGGAACAAAATCAGTAATTATAAAATAATAAAACACTCTTTATAAAAAATTAATCCTATAAAATCCAGCTTATGATCGACCAAATAATTCCTTTTGAAAAAATGAAATTCGGCTTATTACGGAGGTTATCGAAGTGCCTTGATATTTCTTTCCCGGAAGTGACCGCTATTTATCCCTTACTCATTCCTGTTTTTAATAACAGGAAGGTTATTAAATATTATGTAGTTTCTTTTGGAGAAGGCGCACCTGTGATTATTCTCAATAAAATAAAAAAGCTATCCGATTCGAATACAGTTTGTGTTGGCTATTATAGCATCAATGAACTTTTGCCATTAAACAAGACAAAAAAAATGCAATTATAGAAAACAAATTAATCCCAAAAAACAATCCTATTACCTATGAAAACCTTATATCGATTACAATCATTAATAATTTTACTGGGAATTATTCTTTCTCCCGGAAAAAGCATTTCACAATCAAATCAATGGACCTGGATGAACGGGGACAATACCATTAACCAGGTTGGAATTTATGACCTGCAGGGTAGCTCATCACCAATAACCAAACCTGGAGCAAGAAGTGAATCCGTTTCATGGACAGACAAGTCGGGAAATTTTTGGTTGTTTGGTGGAGTGGGCTACGGCTCAAATAATTATTGGGGGCCATTGAATGATCTATGGAAATACAATTCATCTATGAACGAATGGACATGGATGAAAGGATCACAACAGCCATGGGGAAACGCAGTTTATGGAACAAAGGGAGTATCGTCTGCGAATAATATTCCTGGTTCCAGGCAAATGAGTGCATCATGGGTAGACGCAGTTGGTAACATCTGGCTTTTTGGTGGAAACGGAAGTGGATTTTTTAATGACCTGTGGAAATATGATGTTGTTGCAAATGAATGGACCTGGGTAAATGGAGATAATACAACTAATATCCGTGGGATATATGGTAATAAAGGAATTGCTTCTCCAATCAATAAACCCGGCGCAAGAAATAATCCTGTATGCTGGGCAGATAATGCTGGTAATTTATGGATGTTTGGAGGCAACGGATATGCAGCATCGGGTAGCGGAGGTTATCTGGGCGATCTTTGGAAATATAATATCGGAAGCAATACCTGGACATGGATGAAAGGTGATTCAGTAATACAATCACAAGGGTCTTATGGTAACAGGGGAATACCATCAGCTTCAAACAATCCAGGATCACGAATGGGCGCTTCATGCTGGAAAGATCCTTTGGGTAATTTATGGATGTTCGGTGGTTATGGCTATGTTCAAACAGCAGGGTTATTGAATGATTTGTGGAAATACAATGTATCAACGAATGAATGGGAATGGGTGCATGGAGATAATATGACAAATCATTTTGCAGTATATGGTAACAGGGGAACAACAGGACCTTCAAACCGGCCAGGTGCAACGGTGAATGCTGTTACATGGACAGATTCAACGGGTAGCCTTTGGTTATTTGGAGGAAGGGGTTACACAAACACTGATTTTGGTGAAATGAATACCTTATGGAAATACAATACCTCCATCAATCAATGGGCATTTATTAAAGGTGATTATACAACTTATTTTGAAGGTGATTATGGCAATTTACAAGAGCCTGCTGAAACAAACAGGCCGGGTTCAGGAGAACAGGCAGTAACGTGGACGGATAGCCTCGGAAACCTATGGATGTTCGGGGGAGAAAGCTATCCGGCTAATTCAACGGTAACTTATTTTAAAAATGATCTTTGGAAATTTTCATCGATGAACCTGCTTCCTGTCAGCCTATTGTCTTTTGACGGTGTGTTGCAGGATAAAAATGTTTTATTGAACTGGATTGTTGAGAACGAAATAAAATTTGATCATTATGAAATCGAAAAAAGTATTAATGGATCTGTATATGAATTGTTGCGTAAAGTAACTGTAGGAAGCAGGAGTTATGATTACACCGATTATGAAGCATTTTCTTCCGCCAGTACGGTTTACTACAGGTTGAAAATGGTTGATATAGATGGAAAATTCAGCTACAGCCATATAATAAAATTTAACAGCAGGGAAACAGGACAGTTTTCTTTATATCCCAATCCTGCAAAAGATTTTACGCAAATCAGTTTTAATAAAAATATCATTGGTAAAATATCTGTAGAAATCATTGACATGACAGGAAGGTTGATGCAAAAAAATACCTGTTCTGTAAATGGTAATTATTATACAATGCCAACCTATAGGCTTGCAGCAGGTAATTATGCTATTGCGCTCGTGTACCAGGGCAAAAGATTTGTACAAAATCTTGTTATTGTTAAATAAGAAAAAGCGTAGCGCTAATCTTACCGGGCAAAATTAAATAAAACAGTATAAAGATTGTTGAGGATTAAACGGTGATTATTATTACTAAAAAGGGGCTGTCATAAAAAGACAGTCTCTTTTGTTTTCTTATATACCAGGCAGAACAACGTATAAAAAATTAAATGTTCATTTTTTTAATCTCTTTAAATGCCTGGTATTATTTTAAATGTCGAGTGATTTTAATGAACCAGGTTTTCTAAAAATTAAAAACCGGGATAAGTGGGGAATGTTGGGAAATAACGGGAATGAATAGCTGTGAAACAATGTTTAATATAGAATAATCAAGGGCTTTAGGAAAAAGGGTTAAAACACCCCTTTCAAATATTACATGAATGTATTCGGGTTTTTATTGTTAATAAAAAGCCGAAAAAGTTTAATTTGAGGAAGAATACAAAGAAAATATTTTTCATTACTGGTTGCATCTATTAATGTACCGTTTTCAATTTTTATCCAGGATTTTAATGGAACTAAGTTTGTTTAAAGTATTAATGTATAAAATGATCGCCTTGAAAAACAACAGATTTAAAAATATTTTTTTGCTGCGATACTTTTTTAACCATCGGAATCTTAACAAAGCAACAATCAAACAGCGCTACATTCTTTTTTAGTACATTTTCTATTATTGTATGTAAATTTTATTTTCAGCCACTCTTGGGAAAAAATGTAAATATTTTTTTTAATCCAGGTAATATGAAATATAAAGCAACTAAAAATCCGGATATGGAATTATGCAGGGTTCATGCAGATACATGTTCATTATATAATAGATAATATTTCTGTTCATGTGTTTGTTTGGGATTTATTTTGCTGTCTATTTTAACCCTCAAAGAATAAAACGGTGTAATCACCCTTTCTTTTGCGTTGAATAAACAGTTGCTTGCTAATAATATTTCAGCAACCTTAAAAGCTTAAATCCACAGAATCAAAAAAACACGATTAAGATAATTTATAAGTAGGTTTTATTTTTTTCAGATTCGTATATCAATCCCTGTTATTATAGGAAATTAACGTGGGCTCAAAATCTAAATCCTGGACTATGAATATACCTAAGGCTAATCACAGCAACATTGCACGTAGTAAAATCAAAGAACCTGATTTTAGTATTTTAATAAATACCATAAAAGACTATGCAATATTTATGACCGATCCTTCAGGATTGATCATGACCTGGAATGAGGGTGCTAAGCATATTAAAGGATATGAAGCTTCAGAGATCATCGGTTCATCTATTTCAATTTTATATACAAAGGAGGATAATAATAAAAAGCTGTTTGCTAAAAATCTTAAAAAAGCAAAAGAGCATAATACATTCGAAGACGAAGGCTGGCGTGTAAAAAAAGATGGGAACTTATTTTGGGCCAATGTTATTTTTACCGCCCTTTACAACGAAGGGCAACAGCTTACCGGTTATGCAATAATTACAAAAGACATTTCAGCACAAAAACTCATCCAGGATAATCTTGAAAAAAAAGTAATAAAGCGGGATAAAAAAATAGAAATTCATGAACATATATTTACTGCGCTTATTGAAAATGCAGCTGATGCAGTAGTCGTTATGTCTGCAGAGGGAAAACCATTTTATATATCTCCTTCAGTACAAAAAATTTTGGGATATACTGAGGAAGAAGCTATGCAGCTTGACCTTTTTTCAATAACACATCCCGATGATGCCAAACTGTTGTCGGGCCTTATGAAAAGGGTAATGGCAAGTCCGGGAGTTTCTATTAAAGGAGAAGCCAGGCGCATGCTTCACAAAGACGGCAGTTGGCGATGGCTGGAGGCAACACTAATTAATATGCTGCATGATCCATTGTTAAATGGTATTATAGATAATTTTCGCGACGTTACTGCAATTAAAGTGGAAGAAAAAAAGTTGATAAATGCAAATCGCCTGTATGCTTTCATCAGCCAGATCAATCAAACGATTGTACATGTTAAAAATGAACAGACTTTATTTGATGAAGTTTGCAGGATCGCTGTTGAAGAAGGTAAATTTAAAATGGCATGGATTGGTATTCCGGAACCAGCAAACAGGAAAATAAAATTGAAGGCAAGTTCGGGTAGTACTCCAATTGACCTGGCGAAGTTTAAAAATTACACGTATGAAATGGATGGCCCCATTGATAAAGCTGTAAAGGGCAGTGATTATTTTGCTGTGAACGAAATTCAAAAAGACCCGGACATGGTTTGGAAAGGGTATGCGGCTGAAAGAGAATTCAATGCTGTTATTTGCCTGGCTATAAAAAAATCGGGCAAGCTGGTTGCTGTTTTCAATATTTATTCTTCGGAAATTAATTTTTTTAATAAAGAAGAAATTGCATTGCTAAAAGAAGCAACCCGGGATATTTCATTTGCACTGGAAGTTTTTGATAAGGATAAGCAAAGAATTCGGGCAGAGCAAAAGCTGGCACAAAGCGAAATGCAGTTATCGCTTATTTATAATAATGTAACAGACGGTATTTTTCTGCTAAATGTGGAAAAGGAAAACAGTTATAAATTCATTTCTGTTAATAAGGCCTTCCTGGCTGCCACGGGCATAACAGTAAAACAGGTAATAGGGAAATTTGTAGAAGATGTTATTCCTGAGCCTTCATTAAACCTTGTTTTGCATAAATACCGGAGGGTTATTATGACAAAAAAGAAACTTACCTGGGAAGAAACAACAGCGTATCCTTCTGGAATTAAAACAGGCATTGTATCGCTGATGCCTGTTTTTGATGCTGATGGATATTGTATTCAATTAATCGGCTCTGTTAAGGATATCACTGAAAAGCATGAATCAGAGGAAATATTGCGAAGGTCGGAATCAAACCTGCAGGCCATTTTTGAAAACACTTCTGAAGGGTTTATTCTTACTGATAAAGAAGGGATCGTAAAATCCTTTAATAATAAATCCAGGAATTTTATTTTTCTCAATATTGAAAAAGAAATCAGCATCGGCACCAGTATTTTTGATTTTATTCATGAATCAAGAAAAGATGCTTACAAGGGAGCAATTGCAAAAGTATTATCAGGCGAAACACTGGAATATGATTATCCTTATGAAAGGAGAAATGGCGAAACCAAGTGGTTTAATTTTACTGTTAACCCTGTGTATAATGCCGGGAATATAGCAGGTCTTAGTATTACTGCTGCTGATATTACCGAAAGGAAAAAAGGGGAACAGCAGTTGCGTGAAAGCGAATCATTTAACAGGGGAATACTCAGCTCCCTCAATGCTCACATTGCAGTAATTGATACAAGTGGGTTAATTATTACCGTTAATAAAGCATGGAATGATTTTGCGAAATTAAATGGAGTTACCAGCCTTGAACGGTGTTCGGAAGGAAGCAACTATTTTGATGTTTGCAAAAAAGCAATATCCAGTGGTGATGAAATTGCACGGGAAGCACTGGCCGGCATACGCTCTGTATTTAGAAATGAAAATGAAACATTTGAAATGGAATACCCTTGCCATTCTGCGTATGAGAAAAGATGGTTTATACTTCGTGTGACTAATTTTGGCATTGATGGATCTCGGATTGTGATCTCTCATCAAAATATAAGCGGAAGGAAAATTGCAGAAGAACTGCTCCTGTTATCTCAATCTAATTTAAAAGCCATCATAGAAAATACGGATGCTTCTATTTATTCTCTCAATAGTAATTTTCAATACATCACTTTTAATCAACTCCTGCAAAATTCACTCAAAGCAATTTATGATTTGGATATAAAACCCGGTGATAATGTTTATCAGTTTCTTGAAAAATTAAATCCTGTAGAAGCAAGTGAATGGGAAACTGCGTATTCAAAAGCATTAGCAGGAGAAACAGTAAAATTTGAAAAAGAGTTCAGCTATAATGATCTCAATACTTGTATCAGTTTTTCTATTTATCCCATTTGGGAATACAATATGGTGATCGGGCTTTCATGTTTTGCTTTTGATATTACTAAACAGAAGATTGCAGAGCAACAAATAAGATCAGAAAAAAACATGCTCAGAACTTTGATAGATAATTTACCCGATACCATTTATTTTAAAGATGCATCTGCAAGAAAACTGATCAGTAATAAATTTGATTATAATCTTTTAGGTGAAGAAACAGAAGATGCAGTATTAGGTAAAACAGACCTGGAATTACTGCCCGGAAAAATTGGAATAACCTGTTACGGCCAGGATATGGAAATATTGAAAACAGGAACATCACTTGTTAATTTCGAAGAATATTTTACTCCTAAAAACAGCAACCCGCAATGGCTGCTTACAACAAAACTTCCTTTGCGAAATGAGCAAAATAAAATTATTGGCTTATTAGGTATTGGCAGGGATATTACAGAAAAGAAAATGGCAGATGAAAAACTAAACATTTTAAACACTGAACTTGAAAAAAATGTAAAGCAACTGGAAATATCGAATGCAGAATTGGAACAGTTTGCTTATGTAGCGTCCCATGATCTGCAGGAACCACTGAGAATGGTTACCAGTTTTCTTTCTCAAATAGAAAAAAAATACGGAAGCATGCTTGATGATAAAGGGAAAAAGTATATCCATTTTGCGATAGATGGTGCCAAAAGAATGCGGCAAATCATTTTGGACCTGCTTGAATTTTCAAGAGTAGGCCAGGCTGATGAAAAGAAGGAAGAGGTTGATATGAATGAGTTGGTAAACGAAACACTTGTATTGCTTCGTAAAAAGATTGAAGAACAAAAAGGCGTTGTAAAGATCAGTAAACTACCTGTTCTCAAAACGTTTAGAGCACCACTCAGGCAGGTTTTTCAAAACCTTATTGGAAACGGGCTGATCTATCATAAAAAAAGTGAAGCCGTGAAAATTGATATCTCAGTAAAAGATGAAAAAAAATACTGGCAATTTGCGGTAACTGATAATGGTATTGGTATCGACCCTGAATATTTCGATAAAATTTTCACCATTTTTCAACGGCTGCATAACAGGGATGAATACTCGGGCACGGGAATAGGACTCGCCATTACCAAAAAAATTATTGAAAACATGGGGGGGAAGATCTGGGTAGAGTCGGAAGAAGGAAAAGGAAGTACATTTTATTTTACCCTGCCAAAATAAATTTAACCTGAATACCTCATAACAGAAAAAATCACCAAAATGAAATCAATACATATCCTGCTGGTAGAAGACAATGAAGGAGATATCCTGCTTACTACCGAGGCATTTGAAGAAGGGAGGATCTGCAATAAGATCAGTATTGTAAAAGATGGAAAACATGCCATTGATTTTTTAAATAGAAGCGGCCAATATGAAAACGCTGAATTGCCCGACCTGGTTTTATTAGATATTAACCTGCCTAAAAAGAACGGTCATGAAGTACTTCAATATATCAAAGGCTCTGACCATCTCAGGCAAATACCGGTAATTATGCTGACGACTTCATCCTCACAAAAAGACATACTTGAATGTTACAGGCACTATGTAAACTGTTACATAACCAAACCTGTTGATGCAAACGAGTTTATGAATGCTGTAGTAAAAATTGAAGATTTCTGGATCAATATTGTAAATCTTCCGAAATAAAAACAAAGCTATGACGAGAGATAAAAAAGATTACTGCATACTTGTAGTGGAAGATAATTCCGGCGATTTTACCCTTATAGAAGACTACCTGGAAGAACAGATATTTGCGCCCAAAATTATCCACGTCAGAAGCTTTGTTGAAGCTAAATCTTTGCTGGAGCGTAAAGAAATTTATGATGTTATTCTTCTTGATCTTTCATTGCCTGATAAAAGCGGGGAATCATTAATTACGGAAATTAATTTGCTTTGCCCGGTGTGCCCGGTCATTGTATTAACTGGTTACACAGATATTACATTCAGCGTCAAATCCCTTTCAATGGGTATAGCAGATTATTTATTAAAAGAAGATATTACGGCGACGTCGTTGTATAAAAGTATTGTTTACAATTTAGAACGAAAGAAAACAAATACGAAACTGAAAGAATCGGAAAAAAGATATATGAACTTATTCCAGCTTAGCCCACAGCCCATGTGGGTGTATGACCCGGAAACCCTCAGGTTTATTAAGGTAAACAAAGCTGCTATTAAAAATTATGGCTTCAGTGAAGATGAGTTTCTTAAATTAACTGTAATGGATATACGAGGAGCGAGAGACATGCATAAAGTTAAAGAATCTCTTAAAAAAATTCCGGGTAAAGAAAGTGCATACGATGGCCGCTTCACGCACTATAAAAAAACGAAAGAGCCAATTGAAGTAGAAATTTACAGTAACGAGGTAATGCTGCACGATAAAGTGTACAGATCGGCGCTAGCTATTGATATAACTGAAAAATTATTGATGGAACGGCAATTACTTGATCAAAAATTAATTGAACAAAAGGAAATTGCCAGGGCAGTTGTAAATGCCCAGGAAAAGGAACGGGCAGGCATAGGCGAAGAATTGCATGATAACGTGAACCAGTTGCTGGCCGCTTCTAAATTATATCTCAGTCATAGCCTTTCTAAAACCGGCGACAACAGGGAGGATATTGTAAAGAGCCAGGAATACATAACTACAGCCATGGACGAGATCAGGAAATTATCGCATGTGCTTGTAGGGCCTACGCAAAATAGAACCGTTGGGCTCATTGAATCAATAGAAGAATTGATAAGCAGCATGTCTATCATGGGAGATATAAAATTCAGTTTCAATCATGCATCTTATAACGAAGAAGAAAGCGAAGTAGGGTTAAAACTTGTTATTTACAGGATCATCCAGGAACAAATGAGTAATATCCTAAAGTATGCTGGAGCTTCTGTGGTTGACATTGAAATTAAAAAAGAAGAAGATTATTTAGTCGTAAACATTGAAGACAACGGTAAGGGATTTGATACATCAGTAAAAAGTAAAGGGATAGGTTTGAAAAATATTAAGAACAGGGCAGGATTATATAATGGGATTTTCCATATTTTGTCTTCGCCGGGTAAGGGCTGCAAAATGAAAATAATTTTTAAGTTGGCCAATAATATAAATCTCACGTAACATTTGCGACTGATAAATATTAAATAAAAAAGATTTTATCCGAAATTAAATTAAGTTCAACCTGTATTTAAACAAACCTGGTTTATAATGTGAGTATATAAGCTTTTGCAAATGGAGAATCTAAAAACCTGAAGCATAATTTTTAACTTACTGGTTTTTCGTAATCAAATTGAATTCCTTGACCGTTTCCTCCCCACTGCCTTTGAAATTTCCATTTCTGCTATTCCAGTTTCTTCTATTTACACTTCTACCAATCTTAATTTCAGACTTTACCGTCAATGTTAATTCTGAGATATAAAGGAATTTTACCCATTAATAATTTTTTGGCTTTTTAAGTAGGATAAACTGCTGAAGCTGATGGTTATTTCCGAAGATTTTGGTGAGTGAATTAATA
>JBDTLP010000048.1:0-36265 GCA_039934735.1 Ferruginibacter sp.
TATTTTTTGTTCAAAAAATTACAGATACTACCTATGAAGTGTTTCCGCCATGCTGCGCAGCAGCATAAATCCGTGTATATCTGCCCAGTCCGTATTATCCGTCTTCCAATCATTGGCGTAGATAAAAAACTTCCGAACACTTATGGTGTCGACACCGACCACTGGATAGAAAACGTTTCATAGGTTTCAGGAGTTTAAAAGGTTTAAGGGAGAATATACAATCCCTTAGATTCATTGATAAGTATCGACAGCAATCACAGAACCTATTAACCTTTGAAACCTATGAAACATTTGAAACCCCTGAAACCCTTTAATGTTTAACGTTAGGTTAATCATTAATTAATACTGAGGTTATACAATAGATGGAGTTTTGTAAAACCCCGGACCATGAAATACTTACTGATCTTTATTGTTATTCTTTCAACAAAATTATTTGCACAACAGCCTTCCTGCGAAAATGTTTTTATCATTACAACAGATGGTTATCGCTGGCAGGAATTATTTTCAGGTGCAGATTCTTCTATTCTCTTTAATTCGACTTATGTAAATGATACATCAGCCATGCGCTATATGTATTGGGCTGAAACATTTGAAGAGAGAAGAAAAAAACTCATGCCCTTTACCTGGAATTATATAAATGCAAATGGACAAATATGGGGAAACAGGAATTATGGCAATCTTGTTTCAGTTGCAAATCCGTATCATTTATCTTATGCAGGATACAATGAGATATTTACAGGATATGCTGACAGGGCAATCATCAGCAACAAGCCAAAGAAAGATCGCAACAGCAATTTTTTAAGTTTTTTAAATGGATTGCCAGAGTATGAAAATAAAGTTGCCATGTTTGGTTCATGGAAATTATTTTCCTATATACTAAATGGTACAAATAAAAAGATACAATTGAATGCAGGTTACCAGTCTTTTGAAGATGATTCACTTTCTGAAACAATGAATGTTGTAAATCAATTGCAACAATCAAGCAGTTATAATACACTTGCTACAAGATCAGATCTACTCACATTTACCATGGCGATGGAATACATTCAGACAAAGCATCCGAAGATTGTTCATATTGGTTTTGGTGAAACAGATGAGTATACACATCACGGCCAATATGATAAATACCTTGCGCAGGCTAACCAGTTTGATAAATTTCTTGCAGATATATGGACCATGATACAAACAGATGAATTCTATAAAAATAAAACTACGTTGTTTATTACAACAGATCATGGCAGGGGAAGAAAGCCTGGCAAATGGACGGTGCATGGCCCATTTATTGGAGGATCGGAAGAAACATGGATGATACAAATGGGCCCCCACATACAACCGTTAGGCGAAGTAAAATCAAAAGCAGATTTACAGAATGAACAATTTGCACAAACGATTGCTTCTTATTTGGGAAAAGTATTTATTGCGGAACATCCTGTTGCAGATGCGCCTTATGTATTAGCCCTACCCCAACACTCCCCGAAGGGGAGGGAGGAGGATCACGATAATCGATAGAAGTAGGGTGTTTAATGAACTTTAATCACAGTTATCATTTAATCAAACAAATCACAGCTCAGACGAAATTATCATAGTCATCATTTTAATCAAACAAATCAACGGTTCAGACATTTGTTCATAGTTTCATAAACTTCCCATAACCTTTTATTCACATTCGCTCAGTAGCTTGCATAAACTATATGAAATGCTACTATCCGTAAATCACCGAAAAGAACTTAGCGGCACACCTCAACAAGATGCTTTGGATAATGCTTACGCTACTTTTTTTCAACACACAATTCAAAGACTGCTGAATTTTCTTGCCAACAGTTTTTCAAAATTATTTGTTTCACTGCTTACTGATTTTTATTCAGCATTTAGAAACCCATAAATGCGATGAAGAAAACAAAGCGTGCTATTGATATTGTAGTGATCTCTGATGTTCATTTGGGAACCTATGGTTGCCATGCAAAAGAACTGCTGCATTATCTCAGGAGTATCAAACCAAAAATGGTGATACTGAATGGTGATATCATTGATGTATGGCAATTCCGGAAAAATTATTGGCCGAAGAGTCACATGAAAGTAGTGAAGCACTTGATTGGATGGATAAGCAAAGGGGTAAAGACCTATTATGTTACCGGTAATCATGATGAAATGCTACGAAAATTTGTTGGATTAAAATTAGGATCCGTTCGCATAGTAAATAAAATAATACTTGATCTCCCAGATGATAAAAAAGCATGGGTATTTCATGGTGATGTTTTTGATGTGACCATGCAACATTCAAAATGGTTGGCAAAATTAGGTGCAGTTGGTTATGACACACTGATACTGATCAATCGTTTTGCAAATGCCATTTCAGAAAAAGTTTTTAAGAAAGGAAAACTTTCTTTGTCAAAAAAAATAAAGAATAGCGTTAAGTCTGCAGTGAAATTTGTAAATAATTTTGAACAGACAAGTGCTGATATCGGTATCAGCAATAAATATGATTACGTTATCTGCGGCCATATTCACCAGCCTGAGCAAAGAGTAATTACAAATCAGCATGGCAGTATCACGTATCTTAATTCAGGTGACTGGATTGAGAATCTTTCTGCATTGGAATTTGTAAACAAAGAATGGAGTATTTATAGATTCAATGAGGAGGAATATTCAAAAATGAAGATCGAAAAAGAAGCAGGAGAGGAAGAACCCGATCTGAATACACAACAATTATTCGGAAACCTTGTTGATGAATTTAAACAAATGCGTGTATGAAAATATTGTATGCAATACAGGGAACAGGTAATGGCCATATAGCCAGGGCAAGAGAAGTTATTCCCTTTTTGCAAAAAGAACATGAAGTAGATATTTTAATAAGCGGTACACAAGCAGACATTGATCTGCCATTTGCTGTTAAATATAAATTCAATGGGCTGAGTTTTATTTTTGGAAAGAAAGGTGGTGTTGATATTTTTGAAACGTATAAAAAAAGTAATCTCAGGAAATTGTATAAAGAGATCAATGCATTGGATGTTTTACAATATGATCTTGTATTGAATGATTTTGAACCAGTATCTGCATGGGCGTGCAGGTTGCAGCATAAACCATGTATATCTGTTAGTCACCAGGCTGCTGTATTAAATAAAAAAGCACCTAAGCCCAAAGGCACAGATATCATTGGTAAAACAGTTTTGAAAAGATATGCTCCAACAACGGCGCAATATGGATTTCATTTCCAGTCTTATGATAAAAATATTTTTACGCCAGTCATTCGCAAAGAAGTAAGGGATCTTGTTGTGGAAAATAAAGGACATTATACTGTTTATCTTCCTGCGTATGATGATAAGCGTATCATAAAAATTTTACAGGAATGTGGAAGTACCAGGTGGGAAGTTTTTTCAAAACACAATAAGAAGCTGATTGAAGAAAAGAATATCACTGTACGGCCGATCAGCAACGAAGCATTCATAAAAAGTATGGCAACTTCAGAAGGTGTTTTATGCGGTGCTGGTTTTGAAACACCTGCCGAAGCTTTATTTTTAAAAAAGAAGTTGATGGTGATACCAATGAAAACGCAATTTGAACAACAATGCAATGCGGCAGCTTTAAAGAAAATGAATGTGCCTGTAATAAAGAGCCTTAAGAAAAAACACATTGATAAAATAAGAACCTGGTTACAATCCACCCAAAACATTGTTGTTAATTATCCTGACAATACTGCTTCTATCTTAAAAGAGATACTTAGTACTCACGATCCTTTAAAAACGAAAACGATACTAACTCCAGGAAAAAAACTCGACAGCCTCAAAAAATTCCACAAAGAGAATCTTAAGCTATCATCAGATTTTTGATGTCTGATTTTCTGATGTCTGATTTCTGACATCTGATATCCCAATAATAAATTACAAAATAAATAGAAGCTACAAATGAATTTCAGCAAAGAAGATTTTGGAAAAGATTTTAAATGGGGTGTATCTACTGCCGCTTATCAAACCGAAGGTGCTCATAACGCTCACGGAAAGGGGCTTTCAGTGTGGGATGTTTTCGCAAACAAAAAAGGAAATATTCACCAGGATCAAAATGCAAATGTTTCCTGCGATTTTTATCACCGTTATGCCATTGATATTGCACTGATGCGCCAATTGAATATTCCAAACTTTCGTTTCTCTTTTTCATGGAGCAGGCTTATGCCAAATGGAACAGGAATGATCAATCCAAATGGTGTGGATTTTTATAACAGGGTAATTGATTTTTGCCTTGAATTGGATATAGAACCCTGGGTAACATTATATCATTGGGATCTTCCTTATGAGTTGGAAAAAAAAGGAGGCTGGACAAACAGGGAAATTGTAAACTGGTTCAGTGAGTATGTGGCCATGTGTATCAATACTTTTGGTGACAGGGTAAAGCACTGGATGATATTGAATGAACCAATGGTATTTACAGGAGCAGGTTATTTTTTAGGGATACATGCACCCGGAAAAAAAGGATTGAATAATTTTTTGGCAGCAGCACATCATGCAAGCCTTTGCCAGGCAGAAGGAGGAAGAATTGTTAGGTCATTGAAAACTGACAGTAAAATCGGGACTACTTTTTCCTGTTCGTATATTGAGCCATTTACACAGTCAGACAAAGACCTGCAAGCTTCAAAAAGAGTAGATGCATTAATAAACAGGATGTATATTGAACCACTTATCGGCAAGGGATACCCGCTAAAAGATCTTAAATTATTACAGCGCCTTGAATCATTTATTAAAGATGGTGATGAAGCAAAACTTGCTTTCGACATGGATTTTATCGGCATACAAAATTATACAAGAGAACTTGTTGCAGCTTCATACCTCACGCCTTTCTTATGGGCAAAACTCATTAAGGCTGATAAAAGAAATGTTGAAACAACTTTAATGAATTGGGAAATTTATCCCGAAGGTATTTATCATATGCTTCATCAATTCAACAGGTATGGAAATATAAGAGAACTGATGGTAACAGAAAACGGGGCCGCTTTTGATGATACCGTTGTGGAAAATGAAGTGCATGATGAAAAAAGAAAGAAGTATTTGCAACAATACATGGCACAGGTGTTAAGAGCAAAGCAGGAAGGTGTAAATGTAAAAGGTTATTTTGCCTGGAGCTTTACCGATAATTTTGAATGGGCAGAAGGATACAAACCCAGGTTTGGACTTGTTCATATAGATTTTGAAACTCAGAAACGAATTGTAAAAGCATCAGGAAAATGGTATAGTAGTTTTCTTAAAAAGCATATTAATAGCTCGATGATCCCATCCTCAGCAATCGTGTCTTTGGGCCGTTAAACCAGGGCTGAATAAAAAACTTAACATTGGAAGTATTATCTAATTGTTAAGTTTGTCGGCTAAAATTATATAAACAATGGCAAAAGCACGAACAAATCCCAAAAAGGAGATACAGGCTTATATACTTGAAGCACTGGGGAAATCACTTGAAAAAGTGAAGGAAGGAATGAGCGAGAAGAAATTCAACCGTAACATCATAAAAGCCAGTAAGCTGATAGCAGAAGATTTTAAATTTGCCGAAACGAAGAAAGAAGAGGTTGCAGACAAGAAAAAAGAAAAGGCTGTAAGTAAGAAGAAGGAAAAAGTTGCAGGCAAGAAAAAGGATAAGCCTGTTAAAGAAATTGAAACTGCTCCTTAACCTGGATATAAGGCAATTTTCTAATTAAAAATAGAAACAAGGAACTTACCTGTTTCTTTTTTTATTTGTATTTATTATTTCGCTTTTTTTATTAATAATGATTTATTAATCCGGGATTAACAGTTATTACTTCTTGTTTGATCAACTTTACATCCATATGCAATTTTTGATCGGGTTAATTTTAGAAACAGGTGGTATGGGCTACCTGTTTTTTAATAATGATGGCATTACACTTTTGATATTGCAACTTATACAATAACTCTTTTGATTATGACCGAAAGAAAAATGAAAAAGACCGCTGGAACCAAGCTGTTTAAAGACGGACAAAAAGAAAAAAGAATACAGGAACACCTTACAAATGAAAAGGATGTGATATCGGAAGAAGATATCCGGAATGTAAGGACCGATATAGAAGTAATAGACGGTAACCACACGATTGTTGATATCCCAGGGAATACGCCTCATCACAATATTGATACTTCATGGAATATCATGGAGGATTAAGTAGCTGATTTATCTTGCACAAAGTTAATGATCAATAAAAATCTGTGATTTTGGTATTGTGGGTAAGAACGATCCTGCATGCCTTTGTGTTATCACCAACAAATAATGGCTGCCACCGGGGCATGCTCTCATAAATATGTCTGCATTCAATTTCCTCATTGGAATGTAGGTTGTTTTTATCTGCCGGAAAATCCACTTTGGTTACTATTCCCGAAGAAGAAATATATAAAACAGCATAAATATTTTTATTAAAAAAATAATTTGAACTAAAAAATGCAGCGCTGATATAATCAGCCATTTTCTTTTGCCCAAACATATAAATGGGTCTGATCTTTAACTGCCTGTAATATCTTACCTGGTTAAGTACTGCTGTGTCGTTGATGTAAGCAGCATCTATTTCTATCGTGTACAGGCTATCGGTAGTGTACACAAAACTACCGGATACAGGCAGGTTGTCTTTGTAATAAATGAAATCTTCATAATTATTTTTTTTTGGAAGCCTTATAAAAACGGTATCACTATTTTTATAAAATACAAGGGGTGAACTAATCTTATCATCTTCATAATAAGTTGTCAGCTCCACATTTGCCGACGTATCAAAGAAGATCCAGTTTCCTTGTTTCCTGTTTTTTTTATCGATCTTATTGTATGATTCTCCATAAAGTTTTATACTATTTTGTGCAAACACGAATGAGGGTTTGCACAGAAAACAAAATAGCATAATGGAAAAAAATATTAAAACTTCTTTTTTCATTTTTTGAATTACCACTTTTGTTGGTCGGGTTCTGTTATTAATTAAATATGAAATTATCTTAAAAAGAATTGCAAGCAATAATATTTACTGAATTTTGCTTTTCTAATATTCAATCCTGTAATCATGAAAAAAGTTCGGGTGTTGCTTACAAATTTTAACGATTCTCAGCGGTTAGTGAAAAGAGCTGTCAATATTGCAAAACAGTGTTCAGCTACATTGCATACTTTTTTATGCATCCATTGCCTGAGCTTATCAACGCTGGTCATGAGCTACCGGCCAGTATTTCTTATGCAACCATAAATATTACTAAAACAGTTTTTGAAGAGGAGACAGATCTTTTGTGCAATCAAGCAAATTATGTTACCAACAAATGTATTGAAGCAGGTATAAAGTATAACATAAAGCCTGAGCAGGAATTTGATATAAACAAACTATTAGCACTTAGCGCTTTTGATGATCTTATACTTGCAGATGCTAACCAAACTGCCGGGGATTATGAGAGCAACAATCTCCTGGCAAATGCTCAATGCCCTGTATATTTAATTTCCAACGAAGTAAATAAAATAGAAAATATCATTCTTACCTATGACGGTAGTTTATCCAGCATACAGGCTATCAAAAAATTTTCACAGCTTTTTCCTGCTATGCTTCATCTTCCTTGCCATTTGGTTCAAGTTGTGCCTGATGAAAATGATGAATTTTTGAGAGAAAAAAATATCAGGTGCTGGTTACCGCCTCTTTTTAATAATGTAGAATTCAAAATTTTGTATGGAGATCCAAAGAGCGAACTGGTTAATTACATCAACGAAGTTCCCAACTCGCTGGCTGTACTTGGATCTGCAAAAAATAAATTCTCCGGGATATCGCACAAACGAATTATACATGCTGTTATTGATAATTGCCGCTCTGATATATTCGTAGCATAATTGCCGCATTATATTATAATAACATTAAGATAATTATTTGATCTTATCGGAAGTTATTTTTACGCATGAATAAACTATCCATCATTATAAGACAAACAGAATATATTTTATATCCTGTTTTTTATTTTTCGCTTTGTGCAGTTTATTTTTCTTTAACAAGACAGGAAATTTTATTTTACTAAACAAGTTTCACTCATTTGGCCTGAATGTATTTTTCGTGAACTACACTTTTTTAGGTGATCGTATATTTTCTTTTTCTTTATGTGCTTTTTTATTTTATAGAAAGCAAAAAAAACTTGCATTATACCTGTTGGTTGGATATTTATCATCAGGCCTGGCCATACAATTGCTAAAGCAACTTATTCATACACCGAATCCAATGATAAATTTTGAGAACAGCCAATACCTTTTTCATATGGATAATTTTGGAAGCAATGGTAGTGGAATAAATGGTTTTCCATCGGGTCATACAAGTGCTGTTTTTGTACTTGCAATAACGCTGGCTATTTATTTAAAAAATAATTTATGGAGTATATTGTTTTTTTTAGGTGCAATCTTAGCAGGTTATTCCAGGATTTACCCTGCACAACATTTCCCGGCCGATGTTTTATTAGGGTCCATTACCGGGACAATATTTGCAGGTTTATCCGTTGTATTAATAGAGAGTACTGACAGGACAAGGCTTTTCAGAAAAGAAGATCACAAGTTACAGGCATTGAATGATGGGTTACCTCCCACAGCGATATCGTAGTATACAATAAATAATTCGGGCAATTTTTTAATAATGGTCTTATTTTAATAATTCAAGTGTAATTATGAATAGAGCCATCATTACCAGTATCGTTAATACTGCAACAGGTTTCAATATCCTGCGGGGGTAATTATTGTCCTCTATATTTTGAGTGTAATGCCTGTTATGGTAAACTTTTACCCTATTTCGTTTAGAATAATCCATCCCGTTTTTTTGTTATAAATGTAGTGCAGGTTTATTGTCAAAAGATTAATTAGATATGAACATAAGGTTAATAAATTACGCTTTATAAAGAAAACATAATTTTCTATACAATTTAAACATCCCTTTTTAGAAGTAATTAGTATTTTAAAAGATCGTAACGATCTATAGCAGGATTAAAATAAATTTTATACACGGTGTTTCCAGCTATTTTGTAACATAAAAAATTGGAGTGAGAGGAATAGATCTTAAAAAAAATCGTTTCCTGCGGGTAAGATAATTTTTCCTGGAAATTATTTTCAAGTGTAAATTGCTGCCACATTACGCTATCGGTACTCACGTAAAAATTCATTGTCCTCTCTGTACCATTGCCAATTGTATAAAGATAGTTGCTGTTATGAGATTGTATTTTCTTTATGGCAGTTTTTTGTATTGGTACCACAAAAGAAAACGCTGCAATTGCTGAGATGAATAACGGAAGAAAATACTTTTGCATATAGCGATTTAATTTTGTGAAATTTTTTCTCTTAGTTTTTCCAGGTCAGAACCAGGGCTGGTATTTCGTGATTCCCAACTTTGTTTATACAGAAGGAGTTCATTGATCACTTCGATCGTTGCCACTTTATTCATAAACAATATTGGTTCAATTAATTTTCTTGTGTGAAAATTTGGTGGATTGTAATCCAGCCAAACACGTACGAGCAGCGACAGGTCTTTTTTATCAGATGCTTCACCATCAGTTTTTTGTAAGATATGTATAGCATTCGACATCGCTTCCTTGTTTTCGAGTATGTCTGTGGCCTCCGCCTGTGCCATGTATGCTTTAAATATCCTGTTGATTGTTTGTATGGGCGTTTCGTCCTTGATTGCTTTTTGTCCAATAGCAACTGTTGAAATAAATAAAAGCAGGCATAAAATCGAATACTTCATCATAAGGAACAATTATGTTGGTTGCTAAAGAAACAACATTTTGAACAAAGTAGCATTTTTTAAATAAATTTTTGAGTTGATAAATCTCAAGAAAAGATTACCGCGGAGGCACGAAGCTTAATGCCTGTGCCTATGCATTTTTATTGGTATCTTCATCAGGTAAATAAAATGTTTTATTAACATGAAAATGATTTAAGATTTGACAGCGCTATTAACAACACATCACTTTATCAGCAAATCATAAAATGAATGTCACTTTACCAAAACCGAAACTGGGGGACGTTACTGCGATCACTATTACAACTACTGACCTCGAACTTTCATTGAAGTATTGGCAACAGCTTGGCTTTGCTGAATTTCTAAGAGCGGATTTTCCTTTTCCGTGGATACAGGTTACAGATGGTGCTTTGCTGATCATGTTGAGAAAAGATCCTAAGCCTTACATCGCATTGACCTATTATGTAAAAGAAATGGATGCTGTAGTTGCTGATCTTAAACAAGCCGGCGTGGCAATAACGGAAATGCCTACCCCAGATCCAATGGTAAAGCGCTGTCAAATTCAATCACCTGATGAATTGGTAATAACACTCGTAACTTTTTTCGATGGATTTGTACAACCACCCGGGCCAACCATGCTTACCATGTCGCCAGCTGATTATACCAATCCCGATAAATATGTAAATAAAGTTTGCGGAATGTTTGGCGAGTTTGCACAACCGGTAAAAGACCTTGAGGCATCTATTTCATTTTGGGAAAAACTTGGCTTCACAGCATTGTCAAAATTTACTTCGCCTTATCCATGGGTAATTCTTTCGGATGGCCTTGCAGTAGTTGGCGTACACCAAACCAGTAATTTCAAAGAACCCACCATTACTTTTTTTGCAAAAGACATGAAAGAAAAGATCGAAAGTTTAAAAGATTCAGGAGTTCCAGGTTTAGAAGCATCAACGGGACTTTCAAGTATTACACTAACAACACCTGAGCAACAGAAGATAAACCTGTTTAAAATGGGAATGTGAAGGATGTCTGATGTCTGATGTCTGATGTATGATGTATGATGTATGATGTATGATGACTGATGACTGATGTCTGATGTATGATGTCAGGCATTTAAGTTATGAAGAAATACTACATCTAAGATCATACATTATACAACTAAATGGCAGGAAAAACTATTTCTAAAAATAAAAAAGAATCTTTTTAAGAATTAAAAAAATAAATTATATTTAGTCATTATTCATACAAACAAAAATATTTATTATGTCATTCAAAGCACAATTAAAAATCGGGAGTACACCATTTGATGTGATAGCCATGAATTACTCGCTTCACAGGGAAGTAGACGGCAAAGGAAGGCCAGCCTCTGTCGTTTACGGTGGTACAATTAATATCACTATAGAATCTACGGATGATACCGTGATCATTGAGTCTATGGTAAACAACCAGCACAAACCACTCGACGGAACGATTACTTTTAAGAAAAGTGATGAGGATGCAAAGATGAAAGAATTGAGTTTCGAAAAGGGATATGTGGTGAACTTTACAGAAACATTTGATACCATTACTTCCAAAGCAATGCTTATCAACTTCACCATTTCTGCTCAAACATTAAAGGTTGGTGGTGCAGAGCATAAGAATGATTGGCCGGGAGGGAAATAAAAAAAACATTTTAACAATGATTGCAATGTACATGGGTATACGTTGTAATCATTGTTTTAAACTAATTGGTCTTTGCCGCTTTAATTTTACCAACTTACTCATAAAAGAAAGTATGGAATATCTTGTTGTAACGGAATTAGAAATAGATGGGGAAAAATTCAATAACTTTTCATCATTAACTCTGAGTCAATCTTATCATGATCATCATAAGTTCACGATTACATTTAAATTAAGCGATGATTTTATTGTTAATGCAGATGACGTAGACCAGTTTATAGGAAAATCAACTTTTATATCGTATAAAAAATCGATTGGTACTGAAACAGAAACTGTTTATGAATTTTATGGGAGTATTTTAGAAGCGCAATTTTACTCTACAAAATCCACTTACCCCGAATTTATTCTGATTGGATTTAGCAACACTATTAAGCTAGAACAGGAGGACTGCAGGTCTTTTGTAAATAAAACATTCCGTAAAATTATCGATGAGATTATCGGAAACAGGATAGAATATGATATTCATTTAGGTATATATGAGCCTATAGCCTGGAATTATATTTGCCAGTATGATGAAACTGCATTTCATTTTTTAAGGGATTACTCACGCATGGTGGGTGGAAATATGCATTATGATGGAAGGATTTTTCGTTTCGGTACAAGTGGCACTTATTTAATTATTGATGAAGTTGCTAATTATGATTTATTGAGCATCAAAGTGTCGATGCGGATATCGCCACAAAGGTTTAGCATTCATTCTTACGATGATTCTGAGGATAAATTATTTGTATCAAAGGAATCACAAGAAACGACTAACTACAGTAAAAATGCAAACTTCCTAAAAACAGAGTCTAATAATTTTTTTTCGAATAAGCCAAGTTCTTTTTCAAATGGAATGCATTTTAATAATCAGAAAATGCTCGATGAAATTGCTCAGATGTCTGAACTTGCAAGGGCAGCAGACCTTCAAAGAATTTCAGGTACAAGTTATAATCCTTCTATTGTTATTGGACGGATTTTAAGAGTGATCCCTCCTGGAGGAAATTATCAAGGCAACGATGTAGATTTAAACTGTGAATCTTATCTTATAACAAAAGTTGAGCATCTTACTGAAGATGGGAGTAAGTACATAAATAAATTTGAGGGAATCCCTTTTTCTGAAGGAAAAACGTATGTCTTGGATGATAATGTTTCTATTTTCGATGGAAAATTTGAACGTAGAATGGCACATCCACAATTAGCTACAGTTATGGATAATGATGACCCAGAAAAAAAAGGAAGGGTTATGGTTCAGAGTATGTGGCAAAAAGATAGAAATGAAACCAGCAATTGGATTAGGGTGATGACCCCAGATGCAGGTGGTGGAAAAGGAGGGGCAAAAAATAGGGGTTTTGTGGCTATACCAGAAATAGGTGACCAGGTGATGATAGATTTTGAACATGGGTATCCCGATTATCCTTTTGTATTAGGAGGAATGTTTCATGGTAAAAGCGGAGGCGGTGGTGGAAGTGGTAATAAGATAAAAAGCCTTACTTCCGTTTCGGGATGTACTATAAGTTTAGATGGCCCTGCAATAAATATCATTGATGCGTCAGGTAATTCCATAAAATTTAGTGGAAGCGGTGATATTAATATTAAGTCATCCGATCATATAACGCTTGAGTGCGGAGGCTCATCTATAAAAATGACCCCTGGCAACATTGCGATCAAAGCTCAGCGTATTACCATTGAAGGGTCAACAGATGCAAAAATGTTTAGTGGTGAAGGAAGTTTTTTAGCGCAGGCAGGAGATGTAAGCATGAAGGGATTTAATGCGACTGTAGAAGGAACAACCATGGCAAAATTAGATGGCTTACAGACAAGAGTATTTGCAAAAGCGGATATGGATATAAATGCTACTGGTAATACAACAGTAAAAGGTGCAACAGTAAAAATAAATTCATGATGCAAATAAAAACACTAGTAGAAAAAAGTAGTATTGATAACGATTTTACTCAGTCCGTTAAATTTTCGTTAGGCAATACATTGGTTGTTGATAGAGAGAATAATGAAATTAGGCTATTTAATATAAAAGAAGAACTGCAGTTATCAATTAAACTAACAACAGAAGGATTGTTGGTTAATGTCAATGCAAAAGAATTAAATATCAGTGCAGCTGAATCATTAAACCTTTCTTCTAAAAAAATAAATATAAATGCGACAGAACAGATAAATATTAAAACAGCAGGGAATTTTGTGCAGGAAGTAAACAAAGACTTTTTAAGTGAAGTTGGTGGAACAAATAAGTTAATAGCCCAGGTACAAAAGATAACCGCTACGCTTGGTAATGTAAATATCAAAGCAAATGATGATGTAAGGCTGGATGGTGAAAGGGTAAAATTAAATTGCGACTGAGTTATGGATCTAATAAATAATACCCCATACCCAGCATTCTTATTCAGAACAGCTCTACAGGATGATATACTTGCAGCCTCCGTATCGATAAGAGTTACCTATAGCATTGAAGCAAATAAAGCTATTATTAATGACTCGCAACATTGGGAATTACATCATGAAGATTGGGAAACCGGCTATGGTCCAATGAGAAGCGATAATATTTATAAAAGAGGTGGTGTAGATATATTTGTTTTTGGTTCTGCAAAATTACCCAACAATGACGCTTTTACTCAAATGCAGGTAACCGTTAACGTGGCCAATAAACTTTCAAATCAAATAAGCGTTTTTGGGGATCGTCACTGGGAATTAAGTTTATTGGGAGGGCTTTCAAAAAGCAGGATCACACCAGTAAAAGAAGTGCCATTGACATTATCGAATGCTTTTGGAGGCTGTGCGGAATGGGATGGACTTAAACTGCCTTATGGAAATAATCCATTGGGTAAAGGCTATTACTGGGAAAAAGAAAATGCGATTAATAAACCGCTACCTAATATTGAAAATCCTGCAAATTTAATTGTAAAATGGAACGACCAACCCGATCCGGTGGGTACAGCAGGCTGCCCAATGGGAGTTTTGCATTTAAGAGATAATTTAGAATATAATAAGGATACGCAGCAGGTAACTAAAATCGATACGAAAATTTTTAATGCTGCTTTTCCAGGTATGATCATAAATGAAATTTTACCTGGAGAAAAAATTATTGTTGAAGGAATGACATCAGCAAAAAATTTTGTAATGGAAATTCCCGACCATGATTTGTTTGCGGCGATAAAATTAGGTGACAAAGTAACTGAACGCCCTTTAAAAATAGACCAGGTTGGTATAATCCCGGATAAAAATGAGGCATTTATAACTTATCGTTTTCCATTCAGGTATGCATTTGAAGCAATGCAATTGAGAAGTGTTGAAGTTTATGAAAAAAATTAAATGCTATGGATTGCAATATATTAGACACAAAGCACTGGATGTTGGGTTTAGATTTTCATAATGCTGTGATTCCACCAGCACCTGCTGTAATACCATTAGTGTTTCACCTTGTGACAATGCCGTTATTAGGAATAATTCCCGGCCCTTTGTCAACGGTAGCACAAGCCAAAACTGTTCGCTCTGATAAAGCTTCTGCCCTTCAAAGGGGATCGGATGCAGGAATGGGCATTCCACATATTGCGCTCCCAAATCCACTCAATGTTTTACTTCCTGCTATCCTTGTTGGTAGCAGCTCGGTTTCTGAGTTCGGCTCATTTTCAGTTCTTGTTGAGAATAGCCCTGTGGCTACTGCGTGTTTTGTAGTTGTTAATATCAATTTGAATTGTGGTGATCCCATGTCTACAACCACGGGTATTGTTATTGCAGTATCAACCAACCAGGCGGGTATGACTCTTGGAGATTTTATTGCTAGTCTGATCTCAATGGTAGTAGATATAATTATCCAGTTTATTTCAAGTGAAATAACCGGAAATGCAGGAGGCTCAGGTACTACGGTTGATAAAGGTATTACTAAAATAATTGGTGGCGATATCGCAGGGTATGTTGAAAGAAAAATAGCACAACAGGAATTGAATGTACTTCTAGGCCACACCGTTGGTTATGTAATTGGTTGGTTGAGAGACAAAGCGTTGGCAGCGGGGTTTACACCTAATTCAGCGGAACCAAACACGACACCTGCTGCAGTAAACGATATGTTTAAAGAGGGTGAATTAATTAAATAATACGAGTAAGTAACCCATAATTTCTGCCTGGATTAAATTATTTTATGGAACAGTTCACAACACAATTAGTTAGTGGTAAAGATGAAAAGCAACATTTCATTCTATCATTGATTGTAAAAAAAGAGTACCATTTCAATGATAATGGACAATGCTATTCCAGCGACCAACAGTCGAATATTGTAAACGAGTCTGGTTACTATGAATTCAATTCAAAACTACTTGAAGATGATTTTGAGCTAATGCCCTTTAAATTATTTACTGATGTAGTGATAAAAGGAAACGCCTATAACCCTAATTTGAATGCTTCTCATTTTGAAATTGATATACAGGTTGGTAATTATTTGAATAAAATACTTGTAAAAGGGAATAGAAAAGTATTCACTGGGGGAAATAAATTAAGGTTTTCTGATGCCGAAAAAATTGAAAGTGTTCCGCTAAGATATGATTACGCCTATGGAGGAAGAGACAATGCAGCTATAGAAAAACTGCCGCCAGGAAATGAGCAGTTATTAAAATTCCTGCCAAAGGATATCGACAGATACGCCGATACATTTTACAATTATCCAAGAAATCCCCAGGGAAAGGGATATATCGTTGAACCTAATAAACAATTTATTGAAACACTGGAACTGCCAAACCTTGAAGACCCGGATGACCAGCTAACGCCGGAAAATTTGATAGTAGGCAATATGGAACACTGGCACAAAATGCCATTACCAAGATGTACGGATTGGGTACCCTGTAATTTTTTTCCAAGGAAAGCTTATATGGGCGTTTTCGAAAATTTTTTAAACCCAAAATACCCGCTCAAAGAAGTAGCGAAGGGATGGGCTGACAAAAATTTATTCAATTCGACAAAAGACAATTCGTTTGAATTCAATTATAGATATGCCAATGCAGCATCACTTGGCTTACAGATACCCTACATAAGAAACCAGGAAAAAATAAGGCTAGTTAATATACATCCAAGGGTAAAAGATTTTATATTAACCTTTCCTAAAGATCATCCCGCCATATGGGTTGATGGAAGAAACGGTAAATTATTAGAAACAAGGCCTGTTTTACATTCAATTGTAATCAAGCCCGATGAAAATAAACTATCTGTTATCTGGAGAGGGAGTGCGCCAGCGCTTCGGGTTTATCTTAGAGAGGAACTAAAAGTAATGCCCTTTAAATTACAGTGGTTATAAACCTAAATATTCAAAAAGAAAATCCATGAGAAAATACTCATACCCGATTATATACTTTGTAGGAATTGTAGGACTATTGTTGATCGTTTGTAGTATTTATTTTTTTTCAAAAACCTGGCTTTTTAAAAGTAAAGCGCACAAAACTACGGGCAGGATTATAGATGTACAATCAAGATTAGGAGGAAAATACAAGGTGCAGGAATATGCAGCCGTTATTGCTTTTAAAACTGCTGATGGAACTGAATTGAAATTTCAGTCACAGGATTTTACTATTTCTAAACCTGTTATCGGTAAAAGTATTAAGCTGTATTATACACTAGACCCCTTGCATGCGGAAGAAGAAAAGTTTACAGCTTTATGGGCTGTTCCACTGGGACTATTAATATTAGGAAGTGCGTTCATCTTATTTTGCCTGCTTTATTATAAAAAAATTCATTTATAAATACCCGGTATTTATAAGGATAAGATTGCTCAATAAATCATGTTTTACTTGTAGAGGCTCATATTTGTGAACCTATTGCTTTTAAACCCCGCCGCTAGTAAAACAATGTCATTAAAAATAAAAAAATATAAGTTAAATTGTTCTGATATTTATTGGATAAATAATCTTTGAAACATTCTTATAGCGTGAAAACCAAATCAATTTATAGAAAGGGAATTTGATAAGACTGATTCAAAGAAAATAGTATTCTTTCAATAAATATCCTGGTAGCTTAATTTTTTTAATTCGGCATTGGATAAATATATTCATAGGTCAAGTATAGCTAAGGGCATTTCTAAAAATTTCATTCACCGTTCCTTTGGCGAGGAACTAAAACTGGGGTTTAAAAAAAGAATAGGTTTTTAGAGATGATCTTAACGCTTTATTTTTTTGAAGTATTTGTTTGCCGATAAATACTATTAATATGGAATACCTGGTAATTGCAGAAATAGAAATTGACGGAACCAGTATTAAGCATTACACCAGCATAATGCTCAGGCAGAAATTTAATGCGCATCATGAATTTATTATACGCATCAATCACGATATACTGGAAGAACTGGGGTCATTTGGTCTTGACAATGCAAAAACCAAGATTGGTAAATCTGCCATCATACGGCTGCAGCAATTGGATATTTCTCTTGAAATAGCTTATGAATTCAAAGGCATTATTTGTGAAGTAAGAATGGAGCAATCAGGTAATTCTAATTCCGACCTCGTAATGATCGGGTATAGCCCAACCATACTTTTAGAAAATGGCCAGCACCTCGCTTCATTTAATGAACGGGATCTTAAAAAGATCGTTCAAACGGTAACAAAACCGCTTAGCAATGTAAATTGTAAAGTGATCATCAACAATCACTATACAAAACAGGTAAATTACATTTGCCAATATAAAGAAAGTGGTTTTCATTTCATTAACAGGCTTTCCAGTGAGTTTAGTGAATTTTTTTATTATGATGGCAAGAATTTGAATTTTGGTAAGCCCGCTTCAACAAACAATATCGATATCACTTATGGGGAAGATGTAAGCAGTATGGAACTGTCCCTGCAAACCCTTCCTGTTAATTTTAGTAACTTTTCCTATATCTCCAAAGAAAATAAAGTAGAGGAATTTGATGCTCCTTCTGCGGTAGATGAGTTAGGACAGTTTGGAAGTTATTTATTAAAGCAATCTGATGATCTTTTTCCAGGTAAATTTAATTTGCCCATAAGACAACGCATCGAAAATAAATCAGACCTGGAAAATTTTGTAAAAAAACAAAAAGCTGCATTGGCTGTAAGCCTCGAGGTACTGACGGGAAGAAGTTATAATCCACGTGTTGTTATTGGTGCTGTTATTAATGTAAAGGTTTCAAAATTGAAGGGCAATTCATTTAAGCAGGATGATTTTGGAAAATACCTGGTTATAAGTGTCGAGCATTGTATAAGTGAAAATGGTAGCTATTATAACATGTTTGAAGCAGTGCCTTCCGTTGTTGAAGCATTACCAGTAAAAAATATTCGTATGCCTGTTGCAGAGCCACAGATTGCAATCGTTAAGAATAATACAGATCCGGAAAACTCAGGGCGTGTACGTGTACAAATGTTATGGCAAAAGGGCAACGAGATGACGGATTGGATAAGAGTTATGACTCCCGATGCCGGCCCCGGAAAAGACAATGCAAAGAACAGGGGCCTCGTTACTATTCCTGAAACAGGGGACCAGGTATTGATCGCATTTCGTTACAATGATCCCGACAGGCCCTTTGTAATGGGAAGTTTGTTTCATGGAAAGAGTGGTGGCGGAGGTGGCAATGGAAATAAAATAAAAAGCCTTACTGCATTATCAGGAAGTACGGTAACATTTGATGACAATGCGATTTCAATAATTGATGCAGGGGGAAATAAAGTTGTCCTTGATGGAGATGGCAACATCGATGTGGTGAGTTCGAAGAGTATTAAACTCACTTGTGGCGATAGCTCAATTGAATTAAAAAAAGATGGAACTATAAATATTCAAGGCAAGCAAATTACCATAGCTGCTGATGAAAAGGCAAAGATAGCGAGTGGCCAGGCCTCATTTACAGCTGATGGCCAGGGAAACGAAGCTAAAATGGAAGGAATGAAAGCAGCCGTTAATGGCAATATGGAAGTGAAAATTAGTGGCGGTGCAAAAACAGAAGTAAGCGCAAGTGGTAATGTGGCTGTAAAGGCAACATTAATAACATTGAATTAAAAAATTAAACGAATTTATTATGGGTAAGCCCGCAGCAAGAATTGGCGACATGCACGTATGCCCCATGGTTACGGGACTTGTACCGCATGTAGGCGGTGCCGTTATTGGGCCCGGCTGCGCTACCGTATTGATAGGTGGCATGCCGGCTTCGGTAATGGGCGATATGTGTACCTGTGTAGGGCCCCCGGATACAATTCTTTTAGGAAGTGCCGGTGTAATGATTGGTGGCAAACCTGCCGCAAGAATGGGAGATACGTGTGCACATGGCGGGACGATTATACTAGGATGCGCTACCGTATTGATTGGCGAAGTGGGAGTAGGCATGGTGCCACCACCCGAAGTGTTAGAAATATTACCCAATAAAATGGCACAAATAGCCCCCATGATTAAAGCTGCACAGGAAGGAACTCCTTTTTGTGAAGTTTGTGAAGCTGCACGTTTAGCCGCAACTGCAGCAACATCTTAAGTTGTTCATTAAATTAAAAATGATGATTATCAGCAATGAACAAATGGAACATTTTAAGCTTAATGCCGAAGCTAATTATAAACAAAGATTGATCATTAAGAAATCTGAACAGTATAATAGCAGTAATAAAATAAATAAAGAAACTTTTAGAAATCGTATTTTCATTAATTATGAAACTGCCCGGTATTATGGATTTAATTTAAAAACAGAGATTGAGAAATTTATTGATTTTACTTTTCTATACGAAGCGCTAAACAATAAAGCACCGCTACAGGATAATATCCATTATGAACTAAGGGTTGCGGGAAGAGCATCCGATCTTAAATTTGAAATGATTTCATCTATCTTAAAAAATAAAAAAGGATAAACAATGGGTGGCGATTCTGATTCAGCGATACAAGGTTGTGATGCTTGTTCACTGTCTATATTTAGTGAGGGCAATATCATAACTACCGGAAGGCAGGTTCAGCTCATGGCTATAGGTGCCAACGGAACTGTTAACTGGGCAATTAGTACTCATTCCTTATCCTCATTAAGTTCTTTCGCTGGAAATATGGTGATTTTACGGGCAGGTGCGGTTGCAGAATCAATTACAATTAGTGCCAGGGATAGCCTTGGTTGCCAGGCATCCATTATTATCAGGGTAATAGCATGTAACCTTCTGATTGAAAGCAGCATTCCTGGATCAGGAAGTACTGTCTTCAACCAGGTTGGGGTAGGCGATAACGTTATGCTTAATGCTTATAATTCTAACGGAACAGTTAGTTGGAGAATTGTAAGTGGTTCCGCACACCTGGAATCCAATGCAGGAATACAGGTAAACCTGTCTACGCACATCGCCCATGGTAGAACGAGAATTGAAGCAACGGATGATACTGGTTGTAGTCAAACCATTGATATAAATGTTTGTGCCATTGCTATACAGGCACAATTTCCTGATGGAGCCCCGGCTGGCCGGGCAACAACAAGAATTCATACAGGCGAAAGACTGCAACTCACCGCTTCCGCAGCAACAGGCAGTGTTCGTTGGCAATTAAATAGCGGAATACATAGCAGGCTGGATCATACACAAGGCAGTGTTGTGGTGTTAACGGGCCATACACAAGCCGAAACAGTTGTAGTAACGGCAATAGATAGTAGCGGGTGCAGGGCAACTTTGCAGGTTGAAGTTCAGCATTCAAAATGTGTCGTGCATTTCAGGCCAATGAATGACTGGACCTGTAATTTTGGATTTGACTGGTTAAGGATCGGCGGTGGCCACGGCGAACGGGAATTAGCGAATGGGTTAACAGAATCTGCTTATAAAGATATCCTGACAGGAGGCTTTGGTTTTACTTCTCCCGCCGCCGCATATACGCACCTGAAAGCAGAATATGAAATAATATCAACAGAAATACCATCTCCGCCGGAGAATCTTGCTGAATATTATGTTCCTTATCTGAACCTGTTTCCAAGGCATACACCTGAGCCACATCTTCCACATGGTTCTCCCCATCCGGCTTTTGAAGCAACATTAAAATTACTGATTGAAGTACAGGGAAATGAACCGGAAACAATAGAATTTGAAAGTACTGATACCACAGCAATAAGTATAGACCGGCAGACATTATCAGATAAAACGGTCGGGGCAAAAAGAGTATCTCATGATACAGTTAAGATAACCTGTAACAGTGAGATCAGTAGTGACCAGGCTTTGAAAGTCTGGTCCACATTTCTAGGAGTAAGAACCCTGGTGGGGAAACTTAAAATTTGTGCAAATAATAATTTAGCTGCTAAACGTATTAAGTTTGCTTTTATTAAAGTAAGAACGGATATGGTGGAATCAGGTATTCCTAATGTAGGAATGTTTGATCCTGCTCCACCCACTCATCCTCCGGGAATTCCTAACTTGAGTGAAATTCCAAATCTTATTAATTCCATGCACCAGGGATTGTGGAGGGCGGAAATAGTAAATGCCCCTGATCTTGATCTGACCAATGATCCTAATTTCAAAGTTGTTGGACCATTGGCAAATGCTCAAGGATTTATTGACGCAGCGACAAATACAATTATTCATACCAGGCCTATGAAGGCTTATTTAAGAACAGCGTATTTTAATATACCGGAAAATCATCGCTATCAACAAGATTACTTCACCGTTTTTTCTTTAGGAGAAAATAATGATGATGGCGTAATGGGTGCAATTGAATCTATTGGTACCAGGAATCTCGTATTGTGGAACACCCGGGATAATTTTACAATGAACCACGAAGTTTTACATGGGCTGGGTTTGCATCACACTCATTCTGATGGTGCTGGAAACCACAGCACACAAAAATATACCTATGAAAGTTGCCTCCATGCTGGTCATGAAAATGATACAGACAATGTAATGAGCTATAATGCCAATGCATCTCTTACAACATGGCATTGGCAGTGGGAATTATTAAGATAAAAATAAATGAGCCGATTAAAAATAATTATAGTGTTTTTTTTATTTAGCAACCTTTGCTGTAAAGCACAGAAGACGGCGGACAGCGTTAACGATCTAAAAAAATCAATCATGGAGAAATTTGATATTAAAAAATTTGAAGAGAAAAAAATAAATGGAGAATATAATTTTATATTAAACGATGGAACTCAGGTAAGGCAAATCGAAAATAAGAACAGTAAAGATTATGTGGAAGAACGAAAGACAGCTTCTGGCATGTACACCGAAATAAAATTATTTTTTATGGGATCGGGAAATTTAAAAACAGCAGGCGAAAAATTTTATAATTTTCCGGTTGGGAAATGGAAATATTTTGATGAGGCCGGTAACCTGGTAAAAGAACCTGATTGGGATACAAACTATAAGTTTTCTGTTGAGGATCTGGCAGGAAAAATGGAGGAGATGGAAATAGATATCATGCATAACACTTCCGGGATCAATGTTTCCCGTTCAAGTACCGGAGCGCCCTTGTATAGCGTACAGTACCCGGTAAATCCATTGAACATTTACAAACTTTATTCTCTAAAGATTGATGGGATAACTGGTAAAATTTTGGAAAAGAAGACGGTAACCACAAGGAATTGATTTGATAATTGTTTAAGCTTAAAATAAAATGCCTGATCAGATTACGCATCCAGCCAATTTTACTTATTTGCTTCTTGATGCGGCAAGGATCTTAGAACAATTAGAAACAGCACAGGAACTGCAGCCAGCGTTTATTTGTTTATATACAGGCGACAGCGCAAAACTATTGCTATCTGTTGCTCCATATTTATTCAATTACCAAAAAGATTCAGCATTTGAAAAATGGTACGCACAAAAATGTTGGGGCAATTCCGCAGGCTTTTTTGTTGAAACAGTTGTTACAATGGAAGAATTACATAAACATTTTCGCAAGTTTCTATTGGTAAAAACGGAACAAGGGAAAGAATTATATTTTCGCTTTTATGACCCTCGTGTGCTTCGTGTCTTTCTCCCTACTTGCGATACCGCACAATTGAAAGATTTTTTTGGCCCAATAAAACACCTCATTTGCGAAGACGAGGATACTGCCTTTGCCACTCGTTATTCTTTTGATGGCATACAGTTAATGAAAGAGAAAATAGACGCTTTGTTTTTTATGAATACGAACGAACTACCCAATGTGAAAATAATACAAGCTGAAAATAGCACCGATGCACAAAAACCTAAATCACCCAGGAAATTTATTTATTGAGTTTAGCAACACATGTGCTTAAAAAGAAAAAACCCGGGTAAAAGAATTTGTGTAGCAGGGAATATCTTTATTAAAATATGATATACATGAGAAGAGAAATATTTTTTATTTTATTTTTTTTCGCATCAGCTTCTTATGCACAAAAGAACCAGGTTTGTTTTACCATCGATGACTTACCCGTTGTAGCACTGAGTTTTAAAAGCAATGAATCACAAAAAGCAATCACAATAAAAATATTACAGGCATTAAAAGATCATAAAATTCCGGCAACAGGTTTTGTAAACGAAGGGAAATTATATGAAGCCGGTAAATTGGATAGTACGAAAATAATTTTACTAAAAATGTGGCTTGATGCGGGAATGGACCTTGGCAATCATGGTTTCGCACACCTGGATTATCATCGTACAAATTACACGGAGTATTGCAACGACATCATTAAAGGTGAAAAGATCAGCAAACCTTTGATGGCAGCTTATGGAAAGACGCTTAAGTATTTCAGGCATCCTTACCTGCAAATTGGGGATTCAAAAGAAAAAGCAGATTCACTGCATATGTTTCTTGTGAAGGAACAGTATATAGAAGCGCCTGTTACCATTGACAATGCCGACTGGATCTTCGCACTGGCTTATGATAGTGCCATGCAGAAAAAAGATACTGCACTTATGAGATTGGTTGGAGAAACTTATCTAGGGTATATGCAGAAAAAAGTTAACTACTTTGAAAGTTTGTCAACAAAAATATTTAACCGTAACATTAAACAGGTCCTTTTAATACATGCAAATGCGCTCAATGCTGATTACCTGGATGCGCTGGCAATAATGTATGAAAGAAAAAATTATGAATTTATTTCTTTGAGCAATGCTTTAAAAGATCCTGCATACCTGTCAAAAAATACCGTGTATGGGCGCTGGGGAATATCATGGATCGAACGATGGGCAATGTCAATGGGAAAAGAGGGGGAATTTTTTAAAAACGATCCTTCAACGCCGGATTATATCATGCAGCTTGCAAAGACAACACATGAATAATTTCTGGTTATAAATAAGTACTCACCCCCAACTCACAATTAAAATCCTTCTCCTTATCTGCAAGCCTGGTTGTTTTATCAATGCCATTTAATTCAAAGTTGCTGGTGAGATCAAGATGTACCGGCAATAAATAATCACACAATAATTCCAGTATCTTATTTTTTACAGCGCCTGGCATGAATTGTTTTAACTGGGCGTTATCGATGGGGCCAATGTTTACAATAAGCTCGTCTTCGCCGCTGTTATATACTGCATTGCCTGTTGTAAGGCTTACACCCAGTATAGAATCATTCAAAGTAGAAAAGACCGGTGAGGCTGATCTTAATGGTTGTTGCAGCTGGCTGGTAATTTTTACAGGCACCGATAATATCAATTCAAAAATGGTTGCTGCAATAGCATAATCATCTCTCACATCATGAATCAATGGAAGGAGCTGGAGAAATATATTCGATTGATTTGTGTCAAGCCATTTAAAAATTTCCCAATGATCTTTAAATATATCCAGCAGTTCAGTATGATGTGCTCCTTTGTCGAGCCTGCTTTCATACAATGCTACCTGGATACGCATGTGGTTGATAGCAGCTTCGTAAGGTAAAAAAAAGCGCCTTGCATTTTGTTCTTCAAGCCGGTGCTTCTTTATATTATCAATGATCTCTTTTTGGGTAATGACAGATTTTGGAAACGTAGGTGAATGGAACAATCCTTCCGGCAACATATCATACAAACCTTCTTTGTGCGTGGTAATATGCGTGTATTCCTTATTGTTATAGTCGGAAACTTCTTCGGTAATGGCATCCACATCTTTCCTGTAAGATCTTTTCATGGCACCAAGCAGGATGATCAGGATCTGTTCCTCTGGTATATCATGCTCTATCATTTCAGCAGCAATCACCTCGGCCTTGAAGTCATCGTCAAATGCATCCGGAAGCATGGCTGAAAGTGATGGTCGTGCCATAAGAAAAATAATTATTTATTTAATACCATCCTGTAATGATTGCTCATCCCCGAACGGCTTTGTAGTTTTGATTTTAACTGGTCCAGCAAAACCTCCCAGCCTTCGTTGTTTAATTTTTCTTTTGCAGATGCAGTAATGGTAATATCGATCGTGCGTACAAAACCCTGGCGGGGTTCTGTTGACATTTCAAAACCTCTTTCTACAGTTACTTTACTTATCCTGTTGCCCAATTCATAAAAACATAAATTGCGTATATCCTCTTTCGTTACTATCCTGTTCCTGGTTATAAGACCGTACCGGAATGCATTTACCCTTTCTTCCGGTTTCAGGCGGTTCTTTCCGCCAGTAGTTGTTGTAAGCATGAATAATGAATCCGCTTTTACCTTTACACCACTGTATTCCTGCAACCTGGTACCCGAACGAATTGCATTTGCCGTCTCAGCAAGTGTTGTCCAATACTCGGCATACATCATGTCATTGCCTTCGTAAGGTTTTACAATAACATAATGAGGTATCTCCCCCGTTGTATTAATAAGGCCTCTTGTTTTTTGTTCCATTAATGCGATCTGCTGGTTCATTTCACGAAGCGTGGAAGCGATGAAATCATTTCCATAAGCAGAAAAGGCTGCGGATTCACTGCGTAATAATTCCAATAAATAGCTGATGAATTCTTTTGCATTTCTTTCATCAAATCTTTCTACACCACCACGGCGAAGCGTATACGTACCTGTTTCCTCTTCTTCCATTTTTCTGAAAGGAGTTGCCTTATATGAATGGCTTTGATCAGCAAGCGATCTTACAGAAAGAAATTGTTCTACCCCATTTGTTTTTAATGGAATGATATTGCTTCCTCCTTTTAACCTGTACTTAAGATCATTGAGCTGGCGATTCATTACCGGGAAACTATTTGTATAAACATATAACTCATCCAGCGATTCCTGTTGTATGGCTGCCGGAAAAACAATTTTTATCCAGAGTAATTTTTTATTTAATTTTTGTAAGTCGGGCTCGCTCAGAAAATTTGTGAATGCTACAGGATAAAATTGTTTGAGTTCATTTACATTATTGAAACGGTCATCATCAATAGCGATATATTTCCGGTTATAATAATCCCGGATATCTCTTTCCATCAGGGAAAGCAGGTCGTAATCGAAAGATAAATTTTTTCCGGAAATTTCATTGCCCGTTTTCTTTTCAGAAGGCAAACCCTCTTGTATCCTGATCACGTCCTCATTGAGAAACCATTTACTTAATGGTAACAGTTGGTAATTAAGATTTGTTAATTCATATTCAGTGCTTTTCCAGTCAAACAGGAAGAACAGGTTGTTGATATTACTGATCTTGTCATCAATATTCAACCCTATCCATACCACATTGTTTTCAGTATTCCTACTTGCAGTTGCCAGTAACTGTTTATTATAAGAAGCATCAAAAGAAAATAAACTATTGCCGGTAGCCATGTATGAAATGCCTGCATTAAACAACCTTACTTTTTCAACAGGTGTAAAAAAAACATCAATGCTTTTATCCAGTGTTTCATCCTGCTTGGAAGAAATTTTCTTTTGAGCATAAAAATGAACAGTCTCCGGAATAGTATCTTCCGGCTCAACCGGGATAGCATGCATAATAGCATGAGCAGTATCGGGGCATGTTAAAAAATCAGGAGCAAGCAGGTTTGCAATTTTTTCAAGCAACCTTACTTCTGTGTCCTTGATATCATTTCCAAGGTTATATAACTCTGTAGATAAAGCTTCAAGGATCAGTTTAACGATCGGGTCAAGATCTTCTGTGTTCTTAATGTTCCAATAATTCAACGCATGTCTGAGCATCCTGCTCCTTATGGTTTCCTTTGAATTATTTACTCCGGATAGCATACTGTTTTTTTTATTAATCTACGGCCAGCGGGCTTAAGAACAGGCTATTGCTAAAAGCAAATGCTTCACCTGTTTTATGCATGGTGCCGGTGAGTTGAATGGTTACCTTTTTTTTGATCTCAACAAATTTTTTGAGCATATGAAATTTTTCAATTTCGCTGATCTTTACATTTATCTGTATATCTGATAAACGGTTTTCATGAGTACTGATTGATTTCAACAATGATTGTCTCAGTTTTTCTTCCCATTTATTTTCACTAACGATGAGTTCAAAATCAAGGTCCCAAATTTCACAACCAAAACCATAATCACTCCTGTGCTCGCCAAACCTTGTCATGATAATTAATTCAAGGTTCTTTGAAATAGAATCCCTGAGGTCGCAGGTAGGCAGTTCATTGCCTTCCAGCAAGCCGGAAAGTTGAAGCGGTATTTTATAATAAATGATATTCATTACAGTGAGCAGATAAGAACCTATTACAATAATACGTGCCTTTTTTTAAAAACAACATATAAAACAATTTTTTGTTATCTGCCTTTTTTGTTGTTAATTGTAGGTATATACATCCATCTGCAAAAACAAAAGATCCCCAATGCCAACGCTTTCGCTAAATGAGTCTGTAAAAACGGCTATTGAAATTTCGCAATCCTTAGCTAAGGAATATCACAACGATTATTTTTACCCGGCCCACCTGCTGCGTAGCCTTATGCACAAAGAGGTAGGATTGAAAAATTTTCTTGATTCAATCGGTAAGGATTCTGCATACATTATGGAATGGGCAGAAGTGCGCATGGATGAATATCCAAAAGTTGCACAGGCAAAAGAGAAGATCACGGGCGATGATACAGTTAAAATGGTTTTTGATGAAGCTGATAATGTAAGGATAAAATTAGGGCTAGATCTTATATCGCCCATCTGTGTTTTATGTGCGCTTTCAAAACCAGGTGTTGGATTTACCAATGAACAATTGAAAACATTTCCTGTAAAGGAAAAAGAAATACTGGAACTTTATTTCAAAGAAGACGGTATTCAAAATGCCGTTGCTCCTGCCGGCGCAGATGCAAAACCTGCAGCCGGAGCCTTGTATAAATATTGCGTGGAGCGTACTGCAATGGCAAAAGAAAATAAAACAGATCCCATCATCGGGCGTGATAAAGAAACCAGGATGATGATGGAAATACTTTGCAGGCGAACAAAACCAAATGTGATCATTACCGGTGATGCCGGCGTTGGAAAAACAGCGCTCATAGATGGATTTGCACTAGATATTGTAAACGGCAAAGTGCCCGAACAACTTACAGGTTCTTTATTATTTGAACTTGACCTCGGCGCACTCATTGCAGGTGCCGCTTATAAAGGAGAAATTGAAGACAGGCTTAAAAATATTATCAAAGAAGTAAAACAATTTTCGAAGGCCATTATTTTTATTGATGAGATCCATATTCTTTTGGATAGTAAAAGTTCCATTGGTGCAGGTGCAGCCAATCTTTTAAAACCAGAACTGGCTCGTGGTGAGATCACCGTTATTGGCGCAACTACCAATGATGAATACAGGAAGATCATTGAACCCGACCAGGCTTTTACCCGCCGCTTTGAAGTATTGAATGTTCCTGAACCAGATAGTGAAGCTGCCGTAAAAATGTTGTTGTGCCTGGCACCAAAATTTGAAAGCCATCATAAATTAAAAATTGAAGGCGATGCGATCAAAGAATGTGTACGCTTATCAAAACGTTATATCAAAGACAGGCGTCTACCCGATGCCGCTATAGATCTGCTCGACAGGACCATGGCTGCCATTAAAATGATGGTTGAAACAAATAAAAAAGAATTAGAAGAGCTGATCGTTCAACTGAAATCATTGCAGGCAAATGAAAACAAATTACCTGAATACGAATTGTTCAGTGAATACAGATGGTTGAACAACCTCGTAAAAGCAAAGATCAGCCCCGTGCTATTGGGAAAATTGGAAGATGCATCACAGGCTGATAAATTTGAATCAGCTACAGAGTTTGATCATTTTCTTACAGACAGCCTTAATAAATTATTGCAATTAGCAGCAATAAAAAAAGATGATGTAAATAAAGAAGACATCGCTTCTGTGATTTCTTATAAAACAGGGATACCACTTGGTAAGATACAGGCACAGGAAAAAGAACGCCTGCTCAATATGGAAAGTTATCTTAAGAGAAGGGTTGTTGGACAGGATCATGCAGTAAAAGCACTTGCCGAATCAATACTTGAATCAAGAAGTGGCCTCAATAAAAAAGGCCAGCCAATAGGATCCTTCTTTTTACTTGGACCTACCGGTACCGGTAAAACGGAGTTGGCAAAATCATTGGCAGAATTTCTTTTCAATGATGAAAATGCCATGATCCGTTTTGATATGTCGGAATTTAAAGAAGAACATTCTGCGGCATTATTGTATGGTGCACCTCCGGGTTATGTAGGTTATGAAGAAGGTGGCGTGCTGGTAAATAAGATCAGGCAAAAACCTTATTCGGTATTATTATTTGATGAAATTGAAAAAGCACATCCTTCTGTTTTCGATACTTTTTTACAAATCTTAGATGAAGGAAAAATGCACGACAGGCTTGGTAAAGAAGGTGATTTTTCCAATTCACTGATCATCTTCACTTCTAATATCGGCAGTGAGTGGATCGCTGAACAATTTGGAAAGGGTGAAACACCAGGATCAAATAAGCTGATGGAGATCATGACAAAATATTTCCGTCCCGAGTTTTTGGCCCGGTTAACAGAGATCGTTCCGCTTGCACCGATCAGTGAAAGCAGCATTGTCCGCATTTTTGAAATTCAAATGAAAGGGCTGGTAGAAGCACTGGATAAACAGGGAATGATATTCACTATTTCTGATGAGGCTAAGAAATATCTTGCTTTGCACGGGTTCACACCAAAGTATGGAGCAAGGCAAATATCGAGTGTAATTCGCAACCAGTTGCGCCGCCCTATATCAAAATATATTATTTCGGGCGAATTGAAGAAGGGAAATACGATAAAAGCGGATATTAAAGATGAAGTGATAGAATGGAAAATTGAGTAAGTAGTTGTCTGTTACAATTTTAATGAAATGAGTCTGCTTTAAACTCCCCTCACTGGAGGAGAGGGTTTGGGGGTGAGGCTTCTTTTTAATAATTTACACCCCGGTCTGGTGTTTTCACCAGCCGGTTATCGAGTGTCAATTGGCAGCGGCGTTGTAAAAGCTACGCCCCGGCCTGGTGTTTTCACCAGCCGGTTGTTGAGTGTCAATTAGACTGCGGCGTTGTAAAGCCTGGCTGGTGAAAACACCAGGCCAGGGCGGCGGGGTGAGGCTGAACAAATAATTTACAAACAATAAAAACAAATATTTTATATTTATACAAATTTCAAAATGAGCCGCAGCTCAAGCAAATAATTTAATACTAAAACTAAATAATTATGCCGCAAGTTAAGCCGGGTATCGCCACCACCATCCTGATGCCTGAACCAGCAGGTGAAGGTTTTGTTGAGATATCGCCAAACAAAACCCTCTTCATACAAAAACTCACTTATGATGATCCTATTAAACCTGAGATCGTTCCCGATCTTCAAAAGATAGAAGATGTGTTTACACATTTTCAACCTAATGTGGATGTGGAACTTGATAAAGAAGACGGATCAACGACTGGTACTAATTTTAAATTCGGCGGCCTGGGTGATTTTGATGTCAAGAACCTTACCAATCAAAGTTCATTTTTGAAGAACCTTAACCTGGAATATGATGCCTATCTTAAGATCATCAAACAATTGAAATCTAATAAGTCGCTTACAAATGTTATTCAGAATCCTGAAACAAAATCAGCATTCATTAACGCATTGAAAGCACTGGCTGCAGAACTGGAAGAAAAATAACAGTCGTCTTTAACAGCTCATGATATCTTAATTAACAACATTAAAATTAAAAATATGGCAAACGAAGAAGCAAAAAGCGAAGAGTCAGCTTCATTTAAAGTAGAAGAAAAGCAACAACAGGGCGCCGCTGTTTCAATAGATGAATCATTGAACAAACTTGCAAAAGTGGGTGGTTTTGATTTCCTTGAAGCGATCGTAGATGGTGTTGACAATTTAAATCCACAACGTAAAGCAAAGAAGAATATATTTCTTACCGATAGCAATAAAAAAGAACAAAGGGGCGATCTGAAAAAGAAGATCAATATGTGGCTTGACCTGCTAGCAGCGGATTCTGTTTCTACCATGGTTGAAAAGAGTGTAGAAAAATCGGCGACTGCTGAAAAATTATTGAAGGGCAACCTGAAGAAAGTGTTGGAAGCAACCAAAGGGCTGGAACAATCTTACCGTTCAGTAAATTTATTTTTTAAGAATACGGAATCGTCCAAGCTAAAGAACCTTTCTATCATGAATGCATCGCTCGATCAGCTTACCGACCTGGATGAACCAAGATTCATTGATCATGTTTCAGAAGAGTTGAAACAAAATTTCGATAAGCTTGATCTTCGCCAGAATTATTCTTTAATGGTAGTACCCGGCTATCTCAAATCAAATAAAGTAGTTGATAAATGGGCAAAGATTGCTTACAATAATAAGGTGATGCTTGTTACTGATTTTGAAAATGTGGAGAGTCCTGATGATGTGCTTGATATGTTCACTGACGCCAACTTAACTGGTGGCGATGCGCACAAAGCAAATGTAATGATGACCTGCAATTATATTGTTGGAAGAGGTAAGAACAAAGATGTGGACGAGGAAGAAGATATTTATGTTCCTGGTTCAGCAGCATTGGCAGGAAAAATATATTGTACAAAAATGTCACAACCTGTTGCAGGTAAAACATACGGAAGCATTGATGAAGTAGATGCAGTTCGTTTTGACATGAAAAAAGCAGAAATATCAGAACTTGAAAATGTAGGCCTGGTGCCACTTGTAGGCGAGTGGGGTAAAGTGATGCCTTTTTCTGCAAAGACATTGTTCACGGGTGATAACCTGGGTATGCAGACTTATTCGGTAGTACGCGTATTTGATTTTATTGCAAAAGTAATGTCTGATTTTTTAAACAGGCGTGCCTTTGAACTTTGGAATACAAAAATGGAAGGGAACTTAAGACAGCAGATTGTAAAATTCCTGGATGGAATACAAGGTGCAGATAAATTGATCGAAAAATTCCAGATCATTCGTTTTGAAAGAGATGAAGATCAAAAAGATCATATCTTTCTCGACATTCACATCACCCCTTTTTTTCCAGCTAAAAGTTTCCTTGTTAAACTGGATGGTTATAAAGGAGATGATGGAGAAGAATGGAAAGCAGAATTCAAACAAAATAAATAAGCCCTGTTTAAACGGGTTTCAAATAATAATGCAAAGCCCTGGTTTTGCATTTTTTTTTAGTTCAACAGAACTAAAAATGGTTATAACTATTTGCTTAAGAGGAAATGCAAACATGTAAAAGAATTTTATAGTAACGATATTTATAATTAATTTGCTATTCCCCTTAACGATAAGGCATCTGTTTAAAAACAGGATAATTCCAGGAAATTGTACCGGTAAAAAAGTACTACTTTAAAATAGGTAAATAGTAAAAATAAGATCAATCTAAAATACCTGTAACGGCTTCAGTTTTCATTTGCCCGGGAAGTTGAAATGTTTATCAGGTACTGAATGGTAGTTAAGATAAAAATGCGTAGCTTTTATCTTTTATCCGGGGATGCCAGGTTTTGATTTTGAAAACGAATTGATATAGTTTGACGGCTGTTTAAAATGTAAAAAGCTGAATAGATATGATTTTAAGACTTTTTTTGATGTACATAGGCGTTTTTTTTGCCGGCGCTATGACATTTTTTTTTATAGCAAAAGGCTTCGCTGACCAGTTTGGTGGTGATACAAAGAAGCCATTACTTTTGGGAGGGCTATCCGCAATAGGCGCTTCGGTACTGGCTTACCTGGCCACTTATTTTTTTCCAATCCATCTTTTTGGGATATACTGGATATTTGCCGGCATCTTTTTATTATTCGGAATTATTCATGTTGTTTGGTTTCACGACAGGTATTTTAGTTACAATGATGATAACAAAGCCAAGATCATATTTGGTGAGATCTTATACATGCTCTCCATACTTTTTTTTGTGATCGTTGTTTTTTCATGCCTTGAATACTTTTTTAAAAACTCAAAATTCCTCTTTCTTCCAACCATGTTAAGCATGTTTGCTTTTTTTATTCCATTGATCATTCATTATACTTTTGATGCGGCTTATAAAATTCCTTCGCCTGTGTTTCCTGTATGGGAGTATCCCAATATGCCGATTGAATTACCCGATGAAAGACCCAATGAAAAATTATTGGTCATCGCTTTTGAAATATCAAAAAAACCATCTGATAAAACAAGGACAAATTTTCGTGCAAAGGGCCCTGAGACAATGAAACTCGGTGACCTTTATTATCATTTTATCAATGATTATAATGATGTTCAAAGTGAAACACCCATACAATATGATGGGAATGAATGGTTGTTCAGGATCAAACCAAAATTGTTTGGGTCACAACGTGTATTTGATCCGGAACTGACAGTTCGTGAAAACAAGATCAGGGAGAATACAATAATAATTTGTGAGCGCATTTAAACACTGCAAAAAACAATTATGAGAGATAATAAAAAGTACTTCCCGGTAAACTGGATAGATGGGATGAAGATCAATAAAGATCATTTTATTGACCAGGATAATGCATGGGCAGATACTTTACAGGAAATGGCATCGCTGGGAATTACACCTTTACGATATGGCGTATTGCCTGCTTCTACAGCCGGTGAAAATACATTCGATGTGAAGATCGCACTCGATAATCAAAATTCGTTGCGGGTATCAGTACTTTCCTGCCAGGCAGTAACATTGGGGGGTATGCGCATTTCTATTCCTGCTTTTTCAACCAATACAACACCCGATACGAATAATATTTTAAATACCGTATTTCCTTTTACATCAGCAAAGAATGAATCGGCCTGGTGGATATTTTTGTTTGTACATCCCTTTGAAAAATTGCCGGTAGGCAGCCCGGATGTTAGTGAAAACCCTCCGAGGTTGCCTTTTGTTATACCTACCTATACCGTTGAAATGGTGAGCGAAAGTAATTACCGGGAATTCTCCGGCCATCCTTATGCAATGCCCATTGGAAGAATACTTGTAAATGGAAACGACATCAAAGTAGAAGACGATTATTTGCCCCCTTGTTTTTCTATAATAGCACATCCCGATCTTCTTTCCTTGCATGGCGAATTGGATAAATATTTCGCTGATGTGGAATTGTATTGCTCCAGGATCGTTCAGAAGATCTATATAAAAAAACAGCAAAATGAAATTTCGGAACTGGTCATGTTCCTGTGCGACAGGGTAATGCTTTATCTCGGACAGGCCATCAGCACCATGCGCTGGAAAATGATTTATGAAGCACCTGTAGAAATGTTTATGTGTATTGCTGCATTGGCAAGGATCATGAAAAATACTATTGACCTGCGAATTGGATCTGGTAAGGATGAACTGATGACATACCTGGGTGAATGGTGTGAATTGAAACAAGGGGAACTGGAAACAATGCTAAGTAAAATGTCTAATGGAGCTTATAATAATAATGACATAAATAAAAGTATTCAGGAAGTAGTTGTGTTTGTAAAAACAACCCTGCGCCTTTTTGAAACATTGAGTAAACTTGAATTCATTGGCAAGAAAAAAGAGAGTGGCATTTTTGTAAAAGAGGAATCGCCACAACAGGCAGAGGCAGAACAAAAAACAAAACGCCGCTTTTTTGGTTAAGCCATTTGAGTATCTCTAAAAACCTTCCTTTTGCTCCTCTTTTCGTAGTCCCCGATGAATTTCGGGGGAGAGGAATTAAAGCTGAGGTTTAAAAAAGAATAGGTTTTAGAGATGCCATTGAACATTTATTTATCATTGAAGACCGATAGCAAATTTTTATAAAAATATTTATATGCAGCCTTTAAATAAGAATGAGAGAAGAAGAACGTTTTTGAATTTTTTACTTCTGTTTATAATAAGCATCATCCTTATTCTAACTACTATTTTTGTAAGTATTCAGGTTCCTTTTAAAGAGAATCAACAGCTGCAAAAAGATATGAGGATCGTAACCAACGAACATGAATTTTCAACGAATTACAGGAATCAAATGTCTGTTGTCCAGTTCGATCTTGATTCTATAACAAGAACCACCGGGGAAACAACCCAGCTGGAGGCAAATATTAAAACAAATATTGCCAATCTCTATGCCCTCGTTAAACAAAATGATTCCATGTATAATTCGCAGCTTTATCAAAATATGACTGACGTACTTAGCAGGTTGCGTCAAACAATTGTATCGTATCATGCACAGTTGCATGACAATGAAAAAGCAGAATCTTTCCAGTCAAAAATTGATGACCGCGACAATAAAATAAAAGCCTCACAGGTTACGATAGATTCTTTAAATGGAATTATCAGGGGATTACAGGCATTTAAATCCATTAAATAATTCAACACCCGGATATGAATAGTAATCGTTTTTATACCAGGAAGAAATTTGGGTTGGATAACAGGGTGTGGTATGTAATGTTTTCAGTTATCATTGTTTCAATTGGGTTGCTGAGTTACCAGTTGGCAGATACCAAAAAATGTGTACCCGTACATTTTTCATTCAGGAGATTGCTGGCAGCAGAATCTGATACAACAGTAAGTGTATTTCATGTGGGTGAAACAATCATGTTTAGTGCTTCAAAAAACCCTGATATTATAAGCTGGGATTTTGATGATAATTCCGGTGTGCAATATGGGCAATACATTAATCATGAATTTAAAACGGAAAGGGATTATTATGTAACGGCAAGGG